>NZ_CALBEX010000159.1 GCF_937889215.1 uncultured Limnohabitans sp. | reverse complement strand
CCACATCTTGTTGCGCCCGGGACCGCAACTGACCCCGGCCCAAGCGCAAGCGCAACTCAGTGCGCTACGCCAGGACATCGTGTCTGGCAAAGCGGAGTTTGCCGATGCGGCCAAGCGCCTGTCGCAAGATGGCAGTGCCGCGCAAGGCGGTGATCTGGGTTGGGCCAGTCCGGGCATGTTTGTGCCCGAGTTCGAGCAGGTCATGAACCGCCTGCGCCCCGGCCAGCTGGCCGAGCCGCTGGTGTCACGCTTTGGGGTGCACCTGATCGAGGTGACCGATCGGCGCAATGCGCCCATGACCGACGCCGAGCAACGCGCTGCGGCTCGCAACGCCTTGCGTGAGAAAAAACTGGACGAGGCCTATGCCGCCTGGGTGCAGGATGTGCGCAGCCGCGCTTACGTCGAGCTGCGCGAGCCACCCCAATGAAACACATCGCCCGCAAACGTTTTGGACAACACTTTCTGACCGACGGCGGCATCATCGATGCCATCGTGGACGCCATTGCCCCAGTGGCTGGTCAGCCCATGGTCGAAATCGGCCCCGGTTTGGCCGCGCTCACGCAGCCCTTGGTCGAGCGCCTGGGCCATTTGACGGTGATCGAGCTGGACCGCGATCTGGCCGTGCGCCTGCGCGAACACCCGCAGCTGTCGGTGGTCGAGTCGGATGTGCTCAAAGTCGACTTTCGTGCGCTGGCGGTGCCCATGCTGGCCCAGGCCACAGCCGCGCCCTTGCGCAAAATTCGGGTTGTCGGCAACTTGCCCTACAACATTTCCACACCTATCTTGTTCCATTTGCTGGCGCAGGTGGACGTGATCGAAGATCAGCATTTCATGCTGCAAAAGGAAGTGATCGACCGCATGGTGGCCCAACCGGCCACTTCGGATTACAGCCGCCTGTCCGTCATGCTGCAGTGGCGTTACGAGATGGCCAACGTGCTGTTCGTGCCGCCCGATAGTTTTGACCCACCCCCACGCGTGGACAGCGCCGTGGTGCGCATGGTGCCATTGGCCCAGCCGCCGGATGTCCACTTCAAAACGCTGGAAACCCTGGTGCAGGTGGCTTTCAGCCAGCGACGCAAAATCTTGCGCAATACCTTGGGCAAGTGGCTCGATGAAAAGGGTTTTGCTGGGCAGTTTGATTTGCAGCGCCGCGCCGAAGAAGTCCCCGTGGCCGAGTTCGTGGCCTTGGCCCAGGCCGTCTGAAGCGGCAGGCCGCAGCCACAAAAAAAGCCCGTCGGTGACGGGCTTTTTTGTGGCTGCCGCTCACCGGCGGCTCAACGGGTTCAGGCGGCTGCGAGCCAGTAACCTGCGTTGAATGGGCTGCTCATGCGCAGCGCCAAGGGCGACACATCCACCAATTTGTCGGTGGGCATTTTCTCGCCTTCTTCGACCGATTCGGCCACTGTGGCGTCGTCGGTTTGTGCCTCAATCGCCCGTCCTGCTTGGCTGTTTTGCGCAGAACGGGCTACAGAAAAGAATAGAAGCATCGGAAGGGTATCTTCCTGTCTCCCCAGTAGTCGGCGGTGTCACGGAAGATGTCCAGCAATTGCTCGCGGGCTTCCTTGTCAAACTTGGCGTGTGCAGGAATTTGCTCGAGCACCACGATGAAGCCGGGCTGTGGGCCCGACTTGTGCAAAGGGTCTGTCATGCAGTCGTACAAGGCATCGAAGTTCTTGCCAAAGTGCGAAGGCAGCGTGAATTGCGCACCAATCAGGTCCAGCACATCTTGTTTGCTCTGGGCTTCAGCCAGATTGGCATACAAAAAGTGGTGCCCCAAGCCTTGGGCGGCTTCTTGCAGATCGTTCACGCGGTAAGCGCGAATCGACTGCACGATGTTCGACCGCACGCCCTTCAAGGGCGTCTCTTGGTCTTGACGTGTCGGCATGTCCATCTCCGTGGTCTTTCTTGAGAACTAAAAAATCAGTCTTTGTCGACGATCACGCGAAAGCTCGCGTAATGGTCTTGGGTGTAATAACAGGCCTTCGGTTCTGTTGGCACCGGGCCGCCGCAGACAATGCGACGGGCTCCACGGTGACGCACGCCAGGTGTCCTGACGGTGTATTCCCGGTAATACCCTCGCGCGTTGCGCGGCAAGAGCCGCTCGCGATTGCCAAAAACTGTTCCGTCCTTTTCGTAAGGAAAAGGACCGCCCTTGCGGAGGCGTTGGTAGGTTTCCTGGCCTTCGCGAGGCATCTCTGCCGCCCAGATACTGGGCAGAGCTTGGACCTCTTGGGGTGAGCGCGCTTGCACCAAATGTGTGCATGCCATCAAAACAAAACCCATCAGGGCAGAAAACCACCACCGACGGGTCAAGACTTGTTGTGTCACCCTCATGAATACGCCTTTCAGGAGCATCCGGGTTTACCCGAAAACTCGAAGGCGCTAGTGTGTATCAAATGCGATAAAAATGCAAGCGATTGCCCGCTAAATAGGCAAAGACAATTTGAGCAGTTCTCTCACAAGTGAGTGCGTACACTTCTTTCGGGCTCAGCGAGCTGCGTTGGCATCGGCCACCGTGAGCGCTGTCATGTTCACAATGCGGCGCACCGTGGTGCTCGAGGTCAGGATGTGCACCGGTTTGGCCGCACCGAGCAGGACAGGGCCTACTGCGATGTTTCCGCCGGCAGCTGTTTTGAGCAGGTTGTAGGCGATGTTGGCCGCATCGATGTTGGGCAATACCAACAAATTGGCGTCACCGACCAAGCGGCTGTTGGGCATCAAGGCCTGGCGTGCGGCGGCGTCGAGCGCCACGTCGCCGTGCATTTCGCCGTCCACTTCGAGCCAAGGTGCGTTTTGGCGCAGCAAGTCCAGCACATCGCGCATTTTGATGGCGCTGGGTTGGTCGGAGGAACCGAAATTGGAGTGCGAGAGCAGGGCCGCTTTAGGTTGGATGCCGAAACGGCGCATTTCTTGGGAGGCCATGATGGTGAATTCGGCCAATTGCTGGGCTGTGGGGTCATAGTTGACATGGGTGTCCACCATGAACACTTGGCGGCCCGGCAGCATCAGGCCGTTCATGCAGGCAAAGGTGTTGACGCCTGCGCGCTTACCGATGACTTGGTCGATGTAGTTCAGGTGCATGGGGTTGGTGCCCCAGGTGCCGCAAATCATGCCGTCCACATCGCCTTTGTGCAGCAACATGGCACCAATGAGCGACAAGCGGCGGCGCATCTCGATCTTGGCGATTTGCTGGGTCACGCCTTTGCGCTCGGTCATGCGGTGGTAGGTCTGCCAAAAATCGCGGTAGCGGTGGTCCATCTCGACGTTGACCACGTCGTAATCCAGCTCTTCTTTCAGGCGCAGGCCGAATTTTTCGATGCGCTCGGCGATCACGGCTGGGCGGCCAATCAGCGTGGGGCGGGCAATGCCTTCGTCCACCACGATCTGAGCGGCGCGCAGCACGCGCTCTTCTTCGCCTTCGCTGTAGGCGATGCGCTTTTTCAGGGCGCGTTTGGCGGCCGTGATGATCGGTTTCATCATGGTGCCCGAGGCGTAGACAAAACTCTGCAAGCGTTCCCGGTACGCGTCCATGTCGGCAATCGGGCGCGAAGCCACACCGCTGTCGGCGGCGGCCTGGGCCACGGCTGGGGCAATTTTCATCATCAAGCGCGGGTCAAACGGCTTGGGAATCAGGTATTCAGGCCCAAACGCCAAGGGCTCGCCGGCATAAGCAGCAGCGACCACTTCGCTCTGCTCGGCCTGGGCCAGCTCGGCAATCGCGTGCACAGCCGCAATTTCCATTTCCAAAGTGATGGTGGTGGCACCCGAGTCCAGGGCGCCCCGGAAGATGTAGGGGAAGCACAGGACGTTGTTGACCTGGTTGGGGTAGTCGGTGCGGCCTGTGGCCATGATGGCGTCGTCGCGCACCGCTTTGACGTCTTCGGGGTCGATTTCGGGGTTGGGATTGGCCAGCGCAAAAATCAGCGGCTTTGCAGCCATGGACTTGACCATGTCCTGCTTGAGCACACCACCCGCCGACAAGCCCAGGAACACGTCGGCACCGGCGATCACTTCGCGCAGCGTGCGGTGCTCGGTTTTTTGCACGAACTGTATTTTGTCTTCGTCCATCAGTTCGGTGCGCCCTTCATAGACGACGCCCGCCAAATCAGTGACCCAGATGTTCTCACGCGGAATACCAAGCTTGACCAGCAAACCCAAGCAGGCCAAGGCCGCTGCGCCAGCACCGGAGGTGACGAGTTTGATTTTTTTGGGGTCTTTGCCGACGATTTTCAGGCCGTTCAAAATGGCCGCGCCCACCACGATGGCGGTGCCGTGCTGGTCATCGTGGAAGACTGGGATCTTCATGCGTTCGCGCAGTTTGCGCTCGATGTAGAAGCAGTCGGGGGCCTTGATGTCTTCAAGGTTGATGCCACCAAAAGTCGGCTCCAAGGAGGCGATGATTTCGACCAATTTGTCCGGGTCTTTTTCGTTGATCTCGATGTCGAACACGTCGATGCCCGAGAACTTTTTGAACAACACGCCCTTGCCTTCCATGACTGGCTTGCTGGCCAGCGGGCCAATATCACCCAGGCCCAACACGGCCGTGCCGTTGGTCACAACACCCACCAGGTTGCCTCGGCTGGTGTACTTGAAGGCGTTGGCCGGGTCTTTGACGATTTCTTCACACGGGGCTGCTACGCCGGGCGAGTAAGCCAGGGCCAAATCGTGTTGGTTGACCAGCTGTTTGGTGGCCGCGATGGCGATTTTTCCTGGAGTGGGGAACTCGTGGTATTCGAGTGCGGCCTGGCGCAGTTGGGCGCGTTTTTCTTCGACTTGAACCGGGGGGGTCATTGTTTTTCTCCGTTTTGGGGATGTGTCGTCAAGGATGCCGGTGTTCGGCAGCCCGTTCGCATGGCAATAAATTTGTCAAGGCGCAGGGCGACATTTCGGCCTTATTTTCATTGTAGACCCGGGATTCAAGACTTTGAGTTTGGGTAATGCCCCTCAGAAGTGAGATGGCTTTTGACTTTTGAACACAAATAGAGGTGATCAGCGCAAATGTTTCCAAGCTTTGTGTTGCAAGGCTTCGCTCACACTGGTCGACCGTGCCCCTGCCAGCACTCGGCATGTGGCCCCGACTTGCAGTGAACCGGGCTGCTCCACGGCCAGATAAAAGCCACAGCGCCCGCTTTGAACCATGTCCTTGGCGGCCTGGGCATAGCCCATGACGGCGTTGAACTTGCCACAAGGCTCGCGTGGCTGGGTCACACGCAAAACCACGTTGCCAAAGTCCAAGCGGTCGCCAATGAACAGGTCTTGTTCGAGCAAGCCTTGCAAGCTCAAGTTTTCGCCCAAATAACCCGGTGCCAAGGTTTCTTTAAACAGGGTTGCCCCGCGTGTCTGGCGCTGTGCTTGCCACCATTGCAGGTGTTCCGAAGGCAAGGCGTACACCGCTTTGCTCAAGCCGCCATGCACCGACAAGTCCGCCTGCTCGTCACCGGCCAAGCCCAGCACCCCGACCTCGATGGGGCCAGAGACCGTGGTTTTGCCGATGGCCGACACCAGTTTGCGCCCACCCACCATCAAGGGGCGCACCTGGCCGATCTGGATGGCAAGCAGTGTGCCCGACAAACCGGGCCGTAAAGTGGGCTGGAAACCGGTTTGCAAAGCGGTCTGCATGTTCAGTTTAGCCGCGCATCAAGGCTTCGATCTCGTCGGCCTTGACGGGCACGCCTCGCGTGATCAGCTCACAGCCCGTGGCGGTCACGATGGCGTCGTCTTCGATGCGGATGCCGATGTTGTGGAATTTTTCGGGCACACCCGGTGCAGGGCGCACATACAAACCCGGCTCGATGGTCAGCACCATGCCCGGCTGCAGGATGCGGCTGGGGCGGTCTTTGATCAACTCGCCACTGAGTGGGTCCTTGCGCTCGCTGACCTGGCCCACCTGCGAGGGCTCGACATAGCTGCCGCAGTCGTGCACGTCCATGCCCAGCCAGTGGCCGGTGCGGTGCATGTAAAACTGGAAATAGCTGCGGTTGGCGATCACGTCTTGCGCGTTGCCCACCTTGTTTTTGTCAAGCAAGCCGACATCGAGCAGGCCCTGCGCCAGCACGGCCACGGTGGCCTCGTGCGGGTCCACAAAACGGGCACCGGCTTTGGTGGCGGCCACGGCCGCATCTTGCGAGGCGAGCACCAGGTCGTACAAAGCACGTTGCGGGCCGGTGAACTTCCCGTTGGCCGGGAAGGTGCGGGTGATGTCGCTGGCGTAGCCGTCCAGCTCACAACCCGCATCGATGAGCACCAAGTCACCATCTTTGATCAAGGCTGCATCGGCACGGTAATGCAGGATGCAGGCATTGGCCCCGCCCGCCACGATAGAGCCGTAAGCCGGGTACTGCGAGCCACTTTGGCGGAACTCGTGCAGCAGCTCAGCGTCCAGGTGGTATTCGCGCACCTCTTGGCCCGAACGCAACATGGCCACGCTGCGCTGCATGGCGCGGATGTGGGCGCGGGCGCTGATGGCGCTGGCGCGGCGCATGGTGTCTTGTTCGTGTGCGTCTTTGACCAAGCGCATCTCGTCGAGCAAGCTGCACAGGTCGCGCTGTTGCTCGGGGCACAAAGCGCCATAACGCACCCGCGCCCGCACCGATTGCAGCCAGCCGTTCACCAGACTTTCGAGTCCGGTGTGGATGGCAAACGGGTACCAAACGGTGCTGCGGTTTTCCAGCAACTTGGGCATGTGCGCGGCCATCTCGCCAATGGGCACAGCCCGGTTCACACCCAAAGCGGCGGGAGCGGCTTGAGGTCCTAAACGGATGCCGTCCCAAATCTCGCGCTCCAGGTCTTTGGCCTGGCAAAACAGCGTGCACTCGCCCTCGGCCGTGATCACCAGCGTGGCATGCGGCTCGGTAAAGCCCGTCAGGTAATAAAAGTAGCTGTCATGCCGGTACAGGTAATCGCTGTCGCGGTTGCGCTGGCGCTCTGGCGCGGTAGGGATGATGGCGATGCCGCCCGCGCCCAATTGGGCAGCGAGTCGGGCACGGCGTTGGGCGTAAAGCAGGGTGGTGTCGGTCATTTGGAGAACAGTCCCATAAGAAGATGCCATTATGTTCGCTCCCCTTTCAGAGTGCGCGCCCGCACAGTCACCCGAGTGCCTGATCAGGTGATGCCGCCATTGAGGTGCGCGAGCCGCTCAGGCGTGCCTACATCGGTCCAGTCACCTGCATAGACCTCGCCGGACACTTGGCCCCGGTCCATGGACGCGCGCAACAAGGGCGCTAAGGCCAGCGCCACGCCCTCTGGGTTGCCGGGGGGCAGGCCGCAGTCGGCAAAAAAGGCTTTTTTGTAGAGCGCAACGGTGCTGAAGGTGTAAGCGCAACCGGGGCTGCCTTTGGGCAGGTTGAGCACTTGGCCCTCGGCCGACAGGCCAAAGTCGCCGTCCGGGTTGTGCTCAGGGTTGGGCACCAGCCACAGGTGGGCCAGCGCAGTGCTGTCTGCGAAGCGCTGCATGGCCTGCTCCGTGAACACCCAATCGGGCGCAAACACGTCGCCCGCCACCACCCAGAACACCTCATCGAGCTGCGGCAATGCCCGCACAATGCCGCCTGCGGTCTCCAGTGCGTGGCCAAAATCCTGGCCTTCTTGCGAATAGCGGATCTGAACTTCTGGCACGCCGGGCCATTGGATTTGCTCACCCAATTGCGCTGGAAACTGCTCGCCCAGCCAAGCGGTGTTGACCAGCTGTTGCACAAAGCCGCCCCGGGCCAGGGCCTGCATGGGCCAGTGCATGAGCGGCTGGCCGCGCACGCGCAGCAAGGGTTTTGGGGTCTGGTCGGTCAAGGGGCGCATGCGCTCGCCGCGTCCGGCGGCCAGCACCATGGCCTGGGCGGGCGGTCTGGCGCTGAGCGAGGGCGCTGGTGATGGGGGGGCAAATGAAGTCGGCATCCCCGGATGTTGCCACGGCCGCAGGCGCTCTCGGGACAGCCTTGGCCAAATGCCGCGCCCTAAACTTCGACATGCAGGCCGTTCGCAGCGGATGAGCCAGGCCGCCACCAGGAGACAGACCCCATGACACGCCCCCCCATCAGCGTCATCACCGCCGCACAAAACGCCTCACAGCGCCTGGCCGATCGCCACACTCCTTTTGTCATGAACGACTGGTACGTGGCCGCTTTTGGCGAGGAGATCAAGGACCAACTGCTGGCCCGCACGCTGCTGGGCCGACGCCTGGTGTTTTACCGCACCAGCGACGGCCGCGTGGTGGCGCTGGAAGACCGCTGCCCGCACCGCTCCATGCCGCTCTCAGCCGGCACGCTGGAGCAAGACACCATCGTGTGCGGCTACCACGGACTGCGTTTCAACACCGAGGGCGATTGCATCGAGGTGCCCTCTCAATCAAGCTGCCCCACCAACATGGGCATTCGGGCCTACCGCACCATTGAGCGGGGCGCGGTGGTCTGGATCTGGATGGGTGAGGCCGAGCAGGCCGACGAGTCCAAACTGCCCGCGCAAGACTGGATGGCCGATGTCCAGTGGGAGCGCTCGCAGGGCTATCTGAGTTTGCAGGCCAACTATGTGCGGTTGCATGAAAACCTGCTGGACTTGACACATTTGAGCTTTTTGCATGCGAAAAGTTTCGGCACGCCCGATTACGCCAAGGCCGCGTTCGAAACGGAAATCGGCGAGGGTCAGTTTGCCTTGCTGCGCAATGTGGTGCCGACCACGCTGCCGCCAGTGTGGGGCGTGCCCACCGGCCTGACGGGTCAGGGCCAGGCGGCCCGCATCGTGCGCTCCGAGTTCCGCAGTCTGGGCCTGCACGAGGTGTCGGTGCTGTTTTACGACTGCCATCTGAGCGAGTCGCAGCGGCCGCAGTTTCGCATCCGCACCGCGCACATGCCCACGCCCGAGACCGCCACCAGCACGCATTACTTCATCGTGCACGGGCGAGACTTTGCGCTGGACGATCCAGGCACCACCCGCTTCATGCACGATCAGTTGTTTGTGGCTTTTCAGGAAGACGTGGATGGCTTGGCCCTGCAGGAAAAGGCCTTAGGCAGCACCCCGGCCGAGGATTTGTACGAGTTTTCGGTGGCCGCCGATGCCCCGGCCGTGGCCATGCGGCGCTATGTGTTGGCGCGACAGCAAAAAGAAGCCAAGGCCTGAGCTGACCAGGGCTTGATGCGCCACGTTTTAGACGCTTGTGCCCATGGCCTCGCCCATCACAATGGGGCGGGTCGGTGTCCAGTCGGGGTTGAACTGCAACACCCCGCTCGGAAACAGCATCACCACCGTGGAGCCTAGCAAAAAGCGGCCCATTTCCTCGCCTTGCGCCAGGGTAATGCTGCCCATTTCGTATGTCCATTCGCGCACCGTGCCCGGGCGCGGCGGGTTGACCACGCCGTGCCACACGGTGGCCATGCTGCCCACAATGGTCGCGCCCACCAACACCATCACAAAGGGGCCGTGTTCGCCTTCAAATACACACACCACCCGCTCGTTGCGCGCGAACAAACCCGGCACGCCGCGTGCCGTGGTCGGGTTGACCGAAAACAGGTCGCCCGGCACATAAATCATGCGGATCAGACGCCCCGCACAAGGCATGTGGATGCGGTGGTAGTCGCGTGGGCTGAGGTACAGCGTGGCAAATTCGCCGTTGACAAACTGCGCCGCCAGCGCCGCATCGCCGCCCACCAGGGCGCGGGTGCTGTAGCCGTGGCCCTTGGCCTGGAAGACCTGATCGCCCACCACCGGGCCGCACTGGCTGATAGCTCCGTCCACCGGACTGACATACGCCGCAGTGGCCAATGGGCGGGCGCTGGCCTTGAGCGGGCGCGTGAAAAATTCGTTGAAGCTCTTGTAGCTGGCCGTGTCGGGGTTGGCGGCATCCGCCATGTTCACGTTGTAGCGCTTGACAAACCAATTGATGATGCCGGTGGTCGCACCGCCCCATTGGCTGCCCGCGACCCAGCCGGCAAAGGCGGTGAGTGCTTGCTTGGGGATCAGGTATTGCGGCAAGACCGCCAGGCGGTCAGAAAAGGAACTGGACATGTGGGGGCCGCTTGGGCGTTTCAAAAGAAGGGCTTGATTTTATCGGGCAGCTCGGCTGGCTTTGCAGCAGGTCCACGTCGGGGCTGAAGCCACCGACCTACAAATACCGAACAGGGGCAGGGCACAATCCGGGCATGAACACCCCCTTGCTTTCGGTCGAACATCTGGTCAAACGCTACGGCGACGCCACCGTGGTCAACGACCTGTCTTTCCACATCAACCCCGGCGAATGTCTGGGCGTTATCGGCCCCAACGGCGCGGGCAAAACCACCACGCTGCGCATGTGCCTGGGTTTGTCCGAGCCGAGCAGTGGTGAGATCCGCTACTTTGATGGTCTGCAAATGCCGGGTGACGCGCTGGCCATCAAAGCCCGCCTGGGCGTGGTGGCGCAATCGGACACGCTGGACCCAGACTTCACCGCAGAAGAAAACCTGCTGGTGTTTGGCCGGTACTTCGGCATATCCGACGCCGTGATCCGCGAGCGCATTCCGCAGCTGTTGGAGTTTGGTGCGCTCAGCCACAAAGCCAAAGCCAAACCGGGCGAGTTGTCGGGCGGCATGAAACGGCGCTTGAGCTTGTCTCGGGCCCTCATCAACCAGCCGCAACTGCTGATGCTGGACGAGCCCACCACGGGCCTGGACCCACAGGCGCGCCACCTGATGTGGGAGCGGCTGCAGGTGCTGCTGCAAGAAGGCAAATCCATCTTGCTCACCACCCACTTCATGGACGAGGCCGAGCGCCTGTGCACGCGTCTGTTGGTGCTGGACCAAGGGCGCAAGATCGCCGAGGGCAAACCCCGCGATTTGATTGCCGAGCACCTGGAGCCCGAGGTGGTGGAAGTGTTTGGCCAAGGCGCAGTGGCGCTGGCGCAACAAGCGGGCTTGAAAGCCCTGTCGGGCCGGGTCGAGGTGAGTGGCGAGACCGCTTTCTTCTACACCCAGGACAGCCGCGCACTCATGCACGCCTTGGAAGCGTGGCCCACCTTGCGCACCCTGCACCGCCCTTCTAATTTGGAAGACCTGTTTTTGAAATTGACCGGACGCCAGATCCGCGAGGAAGGTTAAGCCATGAGTCAAATCCAAAACAACATCTGGGCCGCACCCCGCCTGTCCATGCGCTGGTGGCCTGTGTTTCAGCGCAACTGGCTGGTCTGGAAAAAGCTGGCCATCCCCAGCCTGGTGGGCAACATCGCCGAGCCGCTCATGTGGCTGGTGGCTTTTGGCTACGGCCTGGGTTCGCTGGTCGGGCAGATCGAGATCGGCGGCGAAAAGGTGCCTTACATCGTGTTCTTGGCCAGCGGCAGCATCTGCATGAGCGCCATGAACGCGGCGACGTTCGAGGCCTTGTATTCGGCGTTTTCGCGCATGCATGTGCAAAAAACCTGGGACGGCATCATGAACGCCCCGGTGCGGCTGGACGACGTGGTGCTGGCCGAAATGCTGTGGGCGGCGTTCAAGGCGTTGTTCACCGTGACGGCCATTTTGGGTGTGATGCTGGTGCTGGGCATCAGCCACAGCTGGAAGCTGCTGGTCGCCTGGCCCGTGCTGCTGGGCGTGGGCATCACCTTCAGCTGCATGGCGCTGATCTTCAACGCGCTGGCCAAAGGCTACGACTTTTTCACCTACTACTTCACCCTGTTCCTCACGCCCATGATGTTCCTCTCAGGCATCTTTTTTCCGCGTGAACAACTGCCCGCGTTTGTGCGGGTTGTCGCTGACTGGTTGCCGCTGTCGGTGGCTGTGGATTTGGTGCGGCCTCTGTTTATGGACCGCTGGCCAGACCACCCCCTGCGCAACGTGCTGGTGCTGGCGTTGTTTGCGGGGGTGTCGTTCTGGGTGGCGTTGGCGTTGACTCGGAAAAGGTTCAGGAGTTGAGGTTCATAGGCCTCCATGATCGGTTCAGCCGAGACTGGGGCGCAGGTCAAAGTGATGAAGTTGAACATCACTCGCTGAAATTGGGGTCGGTGTGATCAAACTGAAATTTTCCACTTGGGTCTGGATCCTGACCTATGTCGTGGTGTTGAGTGCGCCGTTGATCGGCGGTGTGTTCAATCTGGCGCATGGGCGGGGGTTTTGGCTGAATTTTTCAGTCGCCCTGGGTTTTGTGGCCTTGTCGATGTTTGGCGGGCAATTCGTGCTCGTGTCGCGCATGCAGTGGGTCACCCGGCCCATGGGCATGGATGCCTTGATGGCTTTTCACAAGCGCATGGCTTATGTGGCCACCGTTTTCGCGCTGGTGCATCCCACCATCTTGTTCATCAAAGACGAGAAGTATTGGCCGCTGTTGAATGTGTGGACATCACCCTTGCGGGCCAAATTGGCAGTGGCTGCGGTGGTGGCCTTGCTGCTGTTGGTTCTTTTTTAGGTGTATCGCCAGCAGTTGCGCATGAGTTACAGGCTTTGGCAGCTGCTGCATTGGCTATTGGCCATGGTGGTGGTTTTGGCCAGCTTTTCACATGTGGTGTTGGTCAACTATTACCTTCGCGAGCATGGGCAGCAAGTGACCTGGGTTTTGCTGAGCATCTTTTTCATTTTGGTCTTGCTCACGGTGCGGGTGATTCGGCCTTGGATCCGGTTGCGGCAGCGATGGCTGGTGGTGAGTGTCAAGCCGGATGCAGCGGATACAACGCACATTGTTTTGAAAATGCGGGACCGTGCGGCCTATGGTGCCCGAGGATTTGAATTCAAAGCAGGTCAATTTGCGTGGCTGTCTGCTTGGCGTTCACCTTTCACGCTGACCTATAACCCGTTTTCCATTGATTCCAGTGCACTGAGCCGAGACACCATCGGGTTCACCGTGCGTTCGCACAACGGGTTCAGCGCTGAGGTGCCCAAGCTCAAGCTCGGTCAATCGGTTTATGTGGATGGACCCCATGGTAGTTTTCATCTGAATGATGACGAAACGGGGCCATTGGTCTTGATTGGTGCTGGAGTGGGGGTGACGCCTTTGTTGAGCATGCTCCAGACCCTGGCCGATCAAAACTCCAAAAGACCGTGCTACCTCTGGTTGGCCAATAAAAATGCTTTCGCCGTTGTGGGTGGTCGACGGATTGATGAATTGTGCGATCGCCTGCACTTGGAGGTCGTTCATGTTTTTTCGAAACCCGCCCACACAAGAGGTCAGCGCCAGGACAAAGACTTTGTCCTGGCCCATTTTCCCGATCGGTACCAGCAAGCCCATTTTTACATTTGCGGCCCCAATGCCTTGATGGACATGGCTGAACAGGTTTTGCATGCGCAAGGTGTTCCTGGCCATCAGGTTCACACCGAACGATTCCAAATGGTTTGATTTATGAACACGAATAAAAAACCCCAGCGTCAAGCCCGCAGGTGGCAGCAAATTTCAGTCAATGCGGTGGTCATCCTGGTCACGGTCGTCTTGCTGTCCCTCAGCATCACTTGGTCTTTGATCATGTGACACCAGGGTGGTGCTTGGGTTGCGGCAGCCATCGCACTGGCCTTGGCAAGGGCGCAATCTGCGCCCAACAGCGATCTGTTTAGCAGCTGTGTACGTCTGCTACACGCAGGAACAGGGCTGCAGAGAGAGGGGCCGACCCCTGATGCGCCGAAGGGGCCGGCTCAAACGCACCAGCGTGGCGAATTTGTGAAGGGCTGGCGTGTTGTTCGGTCCGCGTGGTTTTCAGCAGGTGCAACTGTGCCGTGGGGGCTGGTTTGACGTTGGCGATCACTCGGCCTTCTGATATGTCAGACCAATCGCTGCCCAACAGCGCCGCAACGCGTTGTGCTGCCTTGAGCCGCAGGCCCGGGGTGTAAAACAAGGTGTCTTTACCGGTTTCTAGTTCGTAGAGCTGCCACACCGAAATGCAAGCTTTGGATGCCACCTCGCAGGCTTCAACGCCTTGCTCAGTGCGCAAGCGCCGCAGTACCCCGCCGAAGGGATCGTCTGTGTGGGGAGGGTGATGCCCGATGAACCGCTCACTGTTCTTGTTCGCCAGAAGCAAATTACGCTGGATGTGCAAAGACTTCACCTGCTTGAGCACTTTGGATCGGCCGGCCTCGTGCGGTGTCGCGGGGGGCAGTGGCGCCACTTCGGCGGGCAAGCGAGCCAGTTGGAGATGCGATTTGATGTAAGGGTTCATGACACTGGAAGCTTGGAATTATGTTGGCGGCAGATTAATTTAATAATTTTATTATTAGTTTTGCTGTTGTAAATTGTCTAAATGGGTAATTTTTAAAAAAATGCGCTGTCGCATGCTTGATTCAACGCCCACTTCAATGTCTGCACAAGTCGACCGATGGATGATTTGGCGTTGATGCCGCAAGTTTTGTGTTTTGCCTTCTTGCCCATGCGGTGCAGGGTCCTCACTTCAAAGAGTTGCATGTGCAGCAAAAAACTTGGCTGCGTGCGATTTGTCTGTCTCTGATGAGACAAAAGTGCACATTATTTTTCTAAAGAAGTTGAAAATTTTTTCAATCAATAAACCTGAATTTGAAGGGTTTTTACCAAGACTGAAGGTGGATCTTTGATCCTAAATTTGAAAGGCCAAGTCCCGGTGAT
Organism: uncultured Limnohabitans sp.; assembly: GCF_937889215.1. Taxonomy (GTDB): domain Bacteria; phylum Pseudomonadota; class Gammaproteobacteria; order Burkholderiales; family Burkholderiaceae_C; genus Limnohabitans_A. The sequence goes on along the minus strand of NZ_CALBEX010000159.1, from coordinate 253 downwards.
ACGGGCCTTTAAATGGCGTCAATCGATCGACTTCAAAGATCAATAACAGGAGATGAACGTGAAAATGACCCGACTCAGTGCTGCTTTGCTCGCAGCTGCATTGGCCACTGGCGTAAACGCCCAGTCTGGCAAAGACAACCTCAACACCATGAAGCAGATGAAGGTCGCCACGACCGATCTGAATATTCCGGTGGTACCGCAAACTGGCCGCAATGCCGACGCGATCCGCAACAATCTGAAAAAGATCAAGATG
>NZ_CALBEX010000158.1 GCF_937889215.1 uncultured Limnohabitans sp. | reverse complement strand
GGCTGTGGCTGGCGAAACCCACGAGTACACCGACATGTACCCTGGCATGGCCAAGACCGCCCGTGAAGAAGGTTTCGACGAAGTCGCTGACTGGTTCGAGACTCTGGCCAAGGCTGAGCGTTCACACGCCAACCGCTACCAGAAAGCTTTGAACGAACTGGTGGATTGATTCCCCCTGTTTCTTCGGCCCGCTGCGCTGAGAGGTGCAGCGGGTTTTTCTCAGGGTTCTGGCTGCAGAGTCTTCAGAAAAACCCCAAAAAAATCCCAAAGGAGCACAACATGGCCAAAGAAGGCAACCTCGAAGCCCCCACCCGGCACGCGCTGGCTTGGGAGACCCCGGACTTCTACAACGAAGAAAAGTGCTTTGACGAGCTCGAGCGCATTTTTGACATCTGCCACGGTTGCCGACGCTGCGTGAGTTTGTGTGGCTCTTTCCCAACCTTGTTTGACTTGGTGGACGAGAGCAGCACCATGGAAGTCGATGGCGTGGACAAGAAGGACTACTGGAAAGTGGTGGACCAGTGCTTCATGTGCGACCTGTGCTACATGACCAAGTGCCCCTACACGCCGCCTCATGAGTGGAACCTGGACTTTCCGCACACCATGTTGCGGGCCAAGGCCATCAAGTTCAAAAAAGGCGAAGTGGGCGCGGCCGAAAAGTTTCTCGCCTCCACCGACACTCATGGCTCTTTTGCAGGCATCCCGATCGTGGTGCAAGCCATCAACGCCATCAACAAAACCGAAGCGGCGCGCAGCGTCATGGAGAGCGTGGCGGGTGTTGACAAAAACGCCTGGCTGCCTTCCTTGGCCACTAAAAAGTTCCGCTCCAGCGCCCCGGATGCCCAGTCTGTCAAAGTGGTGGACGGCGAAAAAACACCGGGCAAAGTGGCGATCTATTCCACTTGCTACATCAACTACAACGAGCCCGGCATTGGCCATGATCTGCTGAAGATCCTCGACCACAACGACATCCCGTATGTGCTGGTCGAGAAAGAAAAATGCTGCGGCATGCCCAAGCTCGAGCTCGGCGACTTGGACTCGGTCAAGGACTCCAAGGAAGCCAACATCCCGGTGCTGGCCAAGTACGCCAAAGACGGCTTTGCCATCATGGCGGCGGTGCCCAGCTGCGCCTTGATGTTCAAGCAAGAGATTCCGCTGATGTTCCCCGATTGCACCGACACCCAGTTGGTCAAAGCCGCGATGTGGGACCCGTTTGAGTACTTCATGGCCCGCAAGCGCGACGGCTTGCTCAAGACCGAGTTCCCGCAAGCGTTGGGCAATGTGAGCTATCAAATTCCTTGTCACGGCCGGGTGCAAAACATCGGCAAGAAAACCGAGGAAATGCTCAAGATGATCCCGGACACCCAGATCAACACCATCGAGCGCTGCTCGGGCCACGCAGGTACTTATGGCGTGAAAAAAGGCTCACACGACATGGCCATGAAAATCGGCAAGCCCGTGTTCAAGGCCATGGCCACCATGAAAGACGGCTCCAAGCCCGACTTCATCAGCTCCGACTGCCCGCTGGGCGGCCACCACATTGCCCAAGGCTTTGAGGTCAATGGCCTGGGCGCCCCCGAACTGAACCACCCCTTGACCTTGGTGCGCAAAGCCTACGGTCTCAAATAAGGAACACTGCCATGCAACTGACCGGAAAAATCACGCCCGAGACTTTGATGTCCTTGGAGGCTTACACCAAATGGCGCAAGGTCCACAAACCCGATGTGATCGCGCACCGCAAACTGCGCAGCGTGCGGCTGGGCGAGCACATCAACATGCAGTTTGAAAGCGAGACCACCATCCGCTACCAAATTCAGGAGATGCTGCGCATCGAAAAAGTCTTCGAAGAAGAGGGCATCCTGCAAGAGATCGATGCCTATGCCCCGTTGGTGCCAGACGGCAGCAACTGGAAAGCCACCATGATGATCGAGTACACCGACATCAACGAACGCAAGCGTGAGCTGGCCAAGCTGATTGGCGTGGAAGACCGCATGTTTGTCGAGGTGGAAGGCCATGGGCGCGTCTATGCGATTGCCGACGAAGACCTGGACCGCGAGACGGACGAAAAAACTTCAGCGGTGCACTTTGTGCGCTTTGAGTTGAAACCCGCCATGTGCGCAGCCGTCAAGGCTGGGGCTGGCGTCAAAATGGGCTGTGACCACACGCATTACCCCTCACACAACGACATCGCGCCCGATACGCTGGCCAGCTTGGCAGGCGACTTGAAGTAAGCAAGTTGCAGCCTTCTTGGGTTCAACCCCTGTCGCAGCTTGTGGGCTGCAGCAGGGGTTTTCTATTTCTGACCAAGGTCTGGCCAAGGTCCTTGCGCCTCAAAGCCCCAGCAGCGCTGGGTCGCCCTGGCCGCGTCGCAGCACTTCGGGCTCGTCACCGCTCATGTCGATCACGGTGGTGGGTTCCAGCGAGCAAGCCCCCGCATCGATGACAGCGCCCACTTGGTGCTCCAGCCGTTCACGTATCTCTTGTGGATCGTTCAGCGGCAAGTCTTCGGCCGGCAGGATGAGCGTGGATGCCAGCAGTGGGGCCCCGTGCAGGGCCAGCAAGGCTTGCAGCACGGTGTGTTCGGGCACGCGAAGACCAATGGTTTTGCGTTGCGGGTGGCTGACGCGTCGGGGCACTTCTTTGGTGGCTTCCAAAATGAAGGTGAAGGGCCCGGGCGTGGCTTGTTTGATGGCCCGGAATTGCTGGTTGTCTACCCGGGCGTAATTGGCCAGTTCGCTCAGATCCCTGCACAGCAGGGTCAGATGGTGCTTGTCGTCTACGCCGCGGATGCGGCGCAACTGGTCGGCAGCGGCCTTGTCGTCCAGGTGGCAAACCAGCGCGTAGCTGGAGTCGGTGGGGACAGCCAACACTTGCCCCTGGTTGAGCAGTTGCACGGCTTGCTTGAGCAGGCGCGCTTGCGGGTTGACGGGATGAACGCTGAAAAACTGGGCCATGGGTCTTTGCCGTCAATGGAGGTTGGTGAAGGTGGGG
>NZ_CALBEX010000157.1 GCF_937889215.1 uncultured Limnohabitans sp. | reverse complement strand
TGGCTGCGACTGCTTTTTTGGCAGGAGCGGCTTTCTTAGCGGGTGCTGCTTTTTTGGCGGCTACTTTTTTGGCAGCTGGCTTTTTGGCTGCGACTGCTTTTTTGGCAGGAGCGGCTTTCTTAGCGGGTGCTGCTTTTTTAGCGGCTGGTTTCTTGGCTGCAGCTACTTTTTTAGCTGGAGCCGCTTTCTTGGCCGGTGCGGCCTTTTTCACTGGAGCAGCTTTTTTTGCTGCTGCTTTTTTTGCAGTTGCCATGATTTTCTCCTTGATCAAGTTGAGAACTCAACGGAAAGGGAACGCTTGGTGCTTGTTGGATTGCACAAAGCGATCCATGGTGCTGAGGGAACCCCCAACACCATGAACGCAGAAAAACCACAACGCCCAAAATCCGGAGAGATTGTGGCGTGTGGTTTGAAGAGGGGATTCATTTTGATGGGCGTCAGAGGATCAGTCCCAGGACAAAGCCCCGCCAGTTTGGTATTCGATGACCCGGGTTTCAAAGAAGTTACGTTCTTTTTTCAGGTCGATCATCTCACTCATCCAGGGGAATGGGTTCTCTTCGTTGGGGAAAAGGGCTTCCAGTCCGATTTGGGTGGCACGGCGGTTGGCAATGTAACGCAAATAGCCTTTGAACATAGAAGCGTTCATGCCCAGCACCCCGCGTGGCATGGTGTCTTCAGCGTAGCGGTATTCCAACTCCACGGCCTTGAGGAACAAGTCCTTGATTTCAGCCTTGAACTCGGCAGTCCACAGTTGTGGGTTTTCAAGTTTGATGGTGTTGATCAGGTCAATGCCAAAGTTGCAGTGCATGGACTCGTCACGCAGGATGTACTGGTATTGCTCGGCAGCACCGGTCATCTTGTTCTGACGGCCCAAGGCCAGAATTTGGGTGAAGCCGACGTAGAAGAACAGACCTTCCATCAGGCAAGCGAACACGATCAGCGACTTGAGCAGGGTCTGGTCGTTTTCTGGTGTGCCCGTCTTGAAATGGGGGTCCATGATCACGTTGATGAACGGGATCAGAAACTCGTCTTTGTCGCGGATCGATTTGACTTCGTTGTAAGCGTTGAAAATCTCACTCTCGTCCAATCCCAATGACTCAGTGATGTATTGGTAAGCGTGGGTGTGGATGGCTTCTTCAAAAGCCTGGCGCAACAAGAACTGGCGGCATTCAGGGGCGGTGATGTGGCGGTAGGTGCCCAAAGTGATGTTGTTGGCGGCCAGCGAGTCGGCCGTGACGAAGAAGCCGAGGTTGCGTTTGACCATGCGACGCTCGTCTTCGGTCAGACCGTTCGGGTCTTTCCACAAAGCGATGTCGCGGTTCATGTTCACTTCTTGCGGCATCCAGTGGTTGGCGCAAGTGGCCAGGTATTTTTCCCAAGCCCATTTGTATTTGAAGGGCACCAACTGGTTGACGTCGGTTTGGCCGTTGATGATGCGCTTGTCTGCGGCATTCATGCGGCGCGGTGCAGCGGCTGGATTGGACGTTGAAGACGCCGATGCCGCAGACGCCGCAGCGCCAGATGGAGAAGGCATTGCAGGTTGCAATGCAGGTGTCGTTTGATTGTCCCAGGAGAGCATAAAAATTCCAGTTCTCAAATTATGAAAGCATGCCTACAAATTGCAAAGCAGTGATTCGCTTTATGCGACGCGCTGTGTCGGAAGTGTTGTTCAATAGCATCGAACGGCGCGCCGATGGGCGCTGTTCGATACAAGTGAAATCACTGGCAAGCTTCGCAGCCGGGATCGTCGATGGCGCAGAACTTGATGTCCGTGGCTGGAGTGGCACTCATTTGGGCTTGCGCCGCAGCAGCGGCCGCTTCGATGGCATTCATGCCGCCATTGGGTGCACCCGATGAAGACACAGCGTTGTGGGAGCCTGCATTCACGGTGGACTTCTCGACCTGAGTGGCGCTGGATGTGCGCAGGTAGTAGGTGGTTTTCAGGCCACGCAACCAGGCGAGCTTGTAGGTGTCGTCGAGTTTCTTGCCCGATGCACCGGCCATGTAGATGTTGAGCGATTGCGCTTGGTCGATCCACTTTTGACGGCGTGCAGCCGCTTCAACCAACCAGGTGGTTTCAACTTCAAAGGCTGTGGCGTACAAAGCTTTGATGTCTTGGGGCACGCGGTCAATGGGGCGCAGCGAACCGTCAAAGTGTTTCAAGTCCATGACCATGACATCGTCCCACAGGCCCAGGCGCTTCAAGTCTCGCACCAAGTAGCCATTGATGACGGTGAATTCACCAGACAGGTTGGACTTGACCGACAGGTTGCCAAAGCAAGGCTCAATGGATGCATCCACGCCAATGATGTTGGAGATCGTGGCGGTCGGGGCAATGGCCACGCAATTGGAGTTGCGCATGCCGTCTGCCTTGATTTTCTGGCGCAGGGCATCCCAGTCCAAGGTGGCCGAGCGGTCGACTTCGACATAACCGCCACGCTCACGGGCCAGCAAATCGATGGTGTCCAAAGGCAAGATGCCTTGGTCCCACAAAGAGCCCTTGTAGCTGGAGTACTGGCCACGTTCTTTGGCCAGTTCGGTGGAAGCCCAGTAAGCGTAATAGCAAATCGCTTCCATCGATTGGTCGGCAAACTCCACGGCCGCTTGAGACGCGTAAGCGATGCGCATTTCGTAGAGCGAGTCTTGGAAAGCCATCAGGCCCAGACCCACAGGACGGTGGCGAATGTTGGAGTCGCGGGCTTTTTTGACCGCGTAGTAGTTGATGTCGATCACGTTGTCCAACATGCGCATGGCCGTGGAAATGGTCTTTTTCAGCTTGTCATGGTCCAGGACTTTGCCGCTGGCGCTGTCTTTGAGGTGGCGCGACAGGTTGACCGAGCCCAGGTTGCAGACGGCGGTTTCGGTGTCGCTGGTGTTGAGCGTGATCTCGGTGCACAGGTTAGAGGAGTGCACCACACCCGCATGTTGCTGGGGTGAACGGACGTTGCAGGCGTCCTTGAACGTGATCCAAGGGTGGCCGGTTTCAAACAGCATTGACAGCATCTTGCGCCACAGGTCATTGGCAGGCAATTTTTTGCTGGGCTTGATCTCGCCGCGTTCTGCTTTGGCTTCGTAGGCGGTGTAGGCCTTTTCGAAGTCGGCACCAAATTTGTCGTGCAGGTCGGGGCAGTCTGAGGGCGAGAACAATGTCCAGTCGCCTTTTTCCATGACGCGGCGCATGAACAGGTCGGGAATCCAGTTGGCGGTGTTCATGTCATGGGTGCGCCGGCGGTCATCGCCGGTGTTCTTGCGCAGTTCCAGGAATTCCTCGATGTCCAAGTGCCAAGTTTCCAAATAAGTGCAGACCGCGCCTTTGCGCTTGCCGCCTTGGTTCACGGCGACAGCGGTGTCGTTCACCACTTTGAGGAAGGGCACCACGCCTTGGGATTCACCGTTGGTGCCCTTGATGTGCGAGCCCATGGCCCGCACACGGGTCCAGTCGTTGCCCAGACCGCCAGCAAACTTGGACAGCAAGGCGTTTTCTTTGATGGATTCGTAAATGCCGTCCAGATCGTCGGGCACGGTGGTCAGGTAGCAGCTGGACAACTGTGGACGCAAAGTGCCGCTGTTGAACAAAGTGGGGGTGGACGACATGAAGTCAAACGAGGACAGGATCTCGTAGAACTCGATGGCACGGGCTTCGCGGTCTATTTCGTTGACGGAAAGACCCATGGCCACACGCATGAAGAAGGCCTGAGGCATTTCGATGCGTTGCTTGCGCACATGCAGTAAGTAACGGTCATACAGGGTCTGCAGGCCCAGGTAATCGAACTGCAGATCGCGCTCGGGCTTGAGCGCTTGCGCCAACTTGCTCAGGTCAAACTGTGCCAGTTTGGCATCCAGCAGATCGTTGTCGATGCCCTTTTTGATGAACTGGGGGAAGTAGTTGATGTACTCCTCGGCCATTTGGTCTTGCGCCACTTCCTTGCCCAGGATTTCCTTGGCGATGGTGTGCATCAACAGGCGAGCGGTGACGTAGGTGTAGTCCGGGTCTTTTTCAATCAGCGTGCGTGACGCGAGGATGGAGGCCTTGTACACCTCTTCCATGGGCACGCCGTCATACAGGTTGCGCATGGTTTCGGCCACGATAGGTTCAGGGCTGACATCTTTGCCCAGGCCTGCACAGGCGTTGACCATCAGGGTTTTGAGGTAATCCATGTCCAAGGCGACACGCTTGCCTTGGTCGATGACGTGCAAGGCGGGCTCTTGGGGTGCACTGGCCATGGCTTGGGATTGTTGTGAGCGCTCTTGGGTGCGACGCTCGCGGTACAGCACATAGGCGCGGGCCACTTCGTGGTTGCTGCTGCGCATCAAGCCCAGTTCGACTTGGTCTTGCACGTCTTCGATGTGGAAAGTGCCGCCACCGGGGCGTGAGCGCATCAGGGCGCGCACCACGTTTTGGGTCAATTCCTCGACCACTTCGCGCACGCTGGCAGACGCTGCGCCTTGGGTGCCATGCACGGCCAAGAAGGCTTTCATCATCGCCACAGCGATTTTGTTGGGCTCAAACGGCACTACGCCGCCGTTGCGGCGAATGATTTGGTAATGGTTCAAGGCGTTCATGACCGGGGAGCCTGTATTTTCAAGTTCAGGCAGGCTCATCAAGCCGGTAGACGTGTGGGTGATGGTCAGGTCTGTTTGCATGGTCATCTTTTAATTGAGGGTCCAGGTTGATGCGATAAAACGTGCTTGTGATGCCGTCAGGGGTATTTGTGAGAATTTGTAACGGACACTATATCTGGTGTACGAGGTCATGACAAGCCACTACAGGTAGTGTATCGGGTCCATGGGGCGTTGCCCGTTTCTTTGCCTGGTTGATGGCACGTGGGGCGTGTTTTCAGACTCTGAAAAACGTGTCCGAAACTGCAATGAACACTGGCTTTTCAAGATCAATGTCAAGATGGATGGGACTTGCAGGGAGTTTTGTGGCCGAAATGCCCGTGTTTGCGTCGGCTGAGTTGTGTCGGTTTCTGGGCTATCTGCCAAAAACAACATAAAAATAAAAAAAACAAATAAAAAATATTTTTTATTTTTGGTGTTCGAAGTGTTCAGTTGGCGACGGGTTCTAGAAATCCAGACTCAATTTGAGGCGATCCCAGTCGAACCCGGGCCCAGGGTCCTGTTTTCTGCCGGGTGCGATGTGCTCGTGGCCCGCCACATGGGCAATCGGGTAGCGCTGCTGCAAACTCTGGCAAAGCCGGATCAGTTGCGCGTATTGGGCGTTCTCAAACAGGTCGCCCTCCAGCCCTTCCAGTTCGATGCCGATCGAGTCGTCGTTGCAATTGGTGCGGCCCCGGTATTCGGATTGACCGGCGTGCCAAGCCCGTTGGTCGGCGCTGACGAATTGCCACAGGCTGCCGTCACGCTCAATGTAAAAGTGGGAGGACACCTGCAAGCCCCGGATTTCTGAAAAGTAAGGGTGAGCATCCCAGTCCAACTGGTTGGTGAACAGCGCTTGCACAGCTTCGCCGCCGTATTGGCCAGGGGGCAGGCTGATGGAGTGGATGACCAGCAAATCGATGCATGCGCCTTCAGGTCTGGGCCCAAAGTTGGGGGAGTCCAGTCTTTGGGCCGGTGTGTACCAGCCTTGTTGCCAAAGGTGATCAGGTTCAGCGGTTCGGGCGGTCATGTGGTGCTGTTCAACGTTGGGGCGTGTGCACAGGCTGCCGAGGGGGCCTGCGCAGGCCAATGGGTGGCAGGCCGGTCTGCCAAGGGGCTTAGGCCGGGTTGCTGTCTTGGGCAGCGGCGCGGTGTTCGGTGCTGCAATACAAACCCTTGGCGCCGGTGACGGCCTCGTCTTGGGGCAGGTGAACGCCGCATTGTGTGCAGGTCACCATGTTCGAGGGGCTGGCCGGGGGTGATGGTTTTTTCTGTGCGGGGGTGTTTTCGCGGCGGCTGCGCTTGAAGGCCCAGATCGCCAGCAAAATCACCAAGAGCCAAATCAGGTATTTCATCCAGCCCGTCCAATCAAGACTTCCATGACAAAGCGCGAACCTGCATAAGACAAAAGCAGCAAGCCCGCACCGATGTAGAGCACCCGCACAGCACGGCGACCTCGCCAACCCCATTGGCGGCGGCCGACCAACAAAGTGGCAAAGGTGATCCAGGAGAGGACTGCAAAGACCCGCTTGTGGTCCCAGTGCCAAGGGGCGTGGCTTTGGCCATACAAGGCTTCGCCAAACAGGGTGCCAGCGACCAAGGTGGCCGTCAGGAGTACGAATCCGGCGGTCACAAAGCGAAAGGTCAGGCGCTCAAGCGTCAACAGCGGCAGGCCGCTGCTGCCTTCGTGGGCCAGGCGAATGTCGTGTTCTGTGCGTGTCATGAGCCAAGCGTGCACCACTGCGGCGGCGAACATGCCGTAAGCAGACAAACCCAGCGCCCAGTGCAAGGGCAACCAGGCCGAAGCTTGGGCGGTCAGCGGTGTGCCCGGAAAGAGCCAGGCCAAGCCTACGGCGACAGCGCCCAAGCCGGCCATGGCCCAGCGAGCCTTGAGCTTGGGGAAAAACTGGGTTTCGATCACATAGGCGGTCACCAATAGCCAGGCGGTGACCGACAGCGCTGGGGCAAAACCAAATCGCACCGGACCCATCAGCAGCACCAGCAAGCTGATGGCGTGCAAAACCCAAGCCAGCAAGAGCAAGCGGCGGGCGTTCACATCACTCAGGCGCTGGGGCACCAGAGCGGGCAAGGCATAGATCAGGGCTGCCAATGCCGAGAAAGGCAGCGTCCACAAAGGCGCAGTCGCTAAAATCATGTGTCCGAGTTTAGCCTTTCAGGCGCTGCCGCTGTGGCTTCGCCAACACGCTTGACCGGTTTTTTCTGGATTCCCCCATGGCCTCCGCCCTGACCGACAAACTCTCACGCCTCGTCAAGACCCTCAGCGGACAGGCCCGCATCACCGAATCGAACGTGGCCGACATGCTGCGCGAGGTGCGCATGGCCTTGCTCGAAGCCGACGTGGCCTTGCCGGTGGTGCGCGATTTCATTGCCCGGGTGAAAGAAAAAGCCCTGGGCCAAGAGGTCATGGGCTCGCTCAAGCCCGGCCAGGCCTTGGTGGGTGTGGTCAACCGCGAATTGGCCGCCACCATGGGCGAGGGCGTGTCCGACATCAACCTGGCTGCGCAGCCGCCTGCCGTGATTTTGATGGCCGGTCTGCAAGGTGCCGGTAAAACTACCACCACCGCCAAGCTGGCCAAGCACCTGATCGAAAAGCGCAAAAAGAAAGTGCTGACGGTTTCGGGTGACGTGTACCGCCCCGCTGCGATTGAGCAGCTCAAAACCGTCACCGCTCAGGCCGGTGCCGAATGGTTCCCCAGTTCGCCCGACCAAAAGCCGATCGACATCGCCCGCGCCGCGATTGACTACGCCCGCAAACACTTTTTTGACGTGTTGCTGGTGGACACCGCCGGTCGTCTGGCGATCGACGAAGCCCTAATGGCCGAGATCAAGGCCTTGCATGCCGAGTTGAAGCCGGTTGAAACCCTGTTCGTGGTCGATGCCATGCAGGGCCAGGACGCGGCCAACACCGCCAAGGCTTTCAGTGATGCCTTGCCTTTGACGGGCATTGTGCTGACCAAACTCGACGGTGATTCACGCGGCGGTGCTGCCCTGTCGGTGCGCCAGATCACGGGTGTGCCCATCAAGTTTGCGGGTACGAGTGAAAAAATCGACGGTCTGGAAGTGTTTGATGCCGAACGCCACGCCGGGCGGGTGCTGGGCATGGGCGACATCGTGGCCCTGGTTGAGCAGGTCACGGCGGGTGTGGACATGGAGGCCGCGCAAAAGCTGGCCGCCAAGGTCAAGAGCGGTGGCAGTTTCGATTTGAACGACTTTTTGGCCCAGATCCAGCAGATGAAGCAAATGGGCGGCTTGTCGAGCCTGATGGACAAGTTGCCCAGCCAAATGACCGCCAAGGCCGGCGCGATGGACATGAACAAGGTCGAAAAAGACATTGGCCGCAAGCAAGGCATCATCCACAGCATGACGCCCAAAGAGCGCAGCAAGCCCGAGCTGATCAAAGCCACCCGCAAGCGCCGCATTGCTGCAGGCGCAGGCGTTCAGGTGCAAGACGTCAACCGCATGCTCAAGGAGTTTGAGCAGATGCA
>NZ_CALBEX010000156.1 GCF_937889215.1 uncultured Limnohabitans sp. | reverse complement strand
CGGTGATGCTTTTGGGGGCAAAGCTCTGGATAAAGCTGAACACCTGGCCAAACACGAAGAAATAACAAAACGCCACCCCTACAAAAAACAGCAAAGTACTGGACACCACCAAAGGCATGACCAGTTTTTTCTCATGGCTGTAGAGGCCGGGAGCGATAAAGGCCCACACTTGGTACAAGACCACCGGCAAAGCGATGAGGAAAGCGCTCATCAGCAAAATCTTGAGCGGCACCATGAAAGGCGAAATGACCGAGGTGGCAATCAGCGTGGCACCTTTGGGCAAATGCACCACCAAGGGCGCGGCCAAAATATCATACAAATTGCCCGGTCCTGGGTAAATAGCCAGCGCCGCGGCCGCCACGGCCACTGCCGCCACAGCCCACATCAGGCGGTCGCGCAGCTCGATCAGATGGGCCACAAAAGGTTGCTCAGAACCTTTGAGCTCTTCATTGGACGGGGATGGGGTATCAGACATGGGAAGTCAGTTGGACGGTGCGCACCCAAAGTGCGCAGCCGTCACACAGAATTGAGGGGCTTGGGTCGGTAGCGGGCCACACGGGCTGCACCGGACAAGGCTTTGGTGCGAACCCCTGATCGCGATTTGTACCACTGCGGGACAGCACCCCGCTTAAGACGCCAATTCTTTTCGGGATGCTTGTAGACCGGCGCAGGCGGTTCAATGCTCGGCAAATCACCGGTCAAACCGGCTGTGGTTTCAGCCCAGTCCTTTTCAAAATCAGAGGCCGAGGTTTGAACCGTCTGCTCGACATCTCGAGCCGCCGTTTCCATCGTCTCTTTCATTTTTTTGAGCTCTTCCAAGTCCATGGACCGGTTGACCTCGGCCTTGACATCGGCCACATAGCGTTGCGCCTTGCCCAGCAAAGTGCCCAGCGTACGCGCCACGGTGGGCAATTTTTCTGGGCCAATGACGATCAGCGCCACCACCCCGATGAGCGCCATTTTGGAAAAGCTTAGATCAAGCACAGTGCAACGTTCTGTCGTTCAAAGCTCAAGACTTGGTCTTGGCTTCGACGTCGATGGTGGTCTTTTCTGCCTGGGTCGAAGAGGCAACATGGCCTGCAACAGGCGCGTCTTCTTCGGGTTTGTTGCCGCCCTCTTTCATGCCATCTTTGAAGCCTTTGACAGCGCCGCCCAAATCAGAGCCCATGTTTTTGAGCTTTTTGGTGCCAAACACCATGACCACAATCAAAAGCACGATCAGCCAGTGCCAAATTGAAAAAGTACCCATGAAAATCTCCTGTTAATGCTTGGATTCTAAGGGGATCGACACCCGGTATCGGATCGGCCCTGAGGAAGGAAGGATTTGGGGGCCAATAGCGCCGTTTCAACCCCGCAGCCACGGGCGCGGGCCGCCCATGATGTGCATGTGCAGGTGGTGCACCTCCTGACCACCCTCGGTCCCGCTGTTGATCACCGTGCGGAACCCCCCCTCCGGATATGGATTGCACCCCTCCTGCGCGGCCAGTTTGGGAGCCAAAGTCATCATGTGGCCCATCAGCGCGGCGTGCTCAGGGGCCAGCTGCACCATCGACGGGATGTGCAGCTTGGGGATGATCAAGAAATGGATGGGGGCCCAAGGGTTGATGTCGTGGAAAGCATAGACATGCTCGTCCTCGTACACCTTGCGCGAGGGGATTTTGCCCGCGATGATTTTGCAAAAAATACAGTGGTCGTCGGTCATGTTGCGCTCAGCTTAAAAAGATTGATCAATCCATCACGGGGCGCTGCCCGTTCAGGCGCACCATGCCCAGCACGATGCGGTACAAAAACCAAATGGAAATGGCCACCCAAGCCAGCCAGCCAGGGAAAAACATCAACAAAAACAATGGTGCCGTGAGCAAGTAGAGCAAAGCCGCCCAGATCACGGTGCGGATGCGGTAGCTGAAATGCGTGGCCTCCCAATCGACGGCATCGCCTTTTTTGACCAGATCCATGATCAAGGCCACCACCAGCAAGGCGGGTCCCATCTGCGCGCCCGGGATCACCGCGCTGACCGCCACGATCAGGTGCAGGATGTAACTGACCCAACTGATGGTGTGGGTGCTGTCGTCCAGCGGCTGCTCGTTGGGGTTCTGATGGTTCATGGCCTATTCTCCAAGACGTTCGCGCTCTTGCACCTTGCGCAGGGCTTTTTCCTCGAGACCGCTCAAGCCTTCGCGGCGGGCCAGCTCGTTGACCACATCGGCGGGGGTCAAGCCGTAGTGGGCCAGCGCGATCATGCTGTGGAACCACAAATCGGCCACTTCATAAACCAACTTGGACGCATCGCCGCCGTGGTCCACGTCTTTGGCGGCCATCACGGTTTCGGTCGCTTCTTCGCCGATTTTCTTCAAAAAGGCGTCCGGCCCTTTGTGCAACAAGCGGGCGACATAGCTTTTTTCGGGGTCACCACCGTTGACCGCCTTGCGGCTTTCGATGATGGCGGCCAGACGCGCGAGCGTGTCTTCAGTGGACGGGGCCATGGTGTCGGTAGAACTCATCGTATTCACTTGTAAATGGTTTCAGGGTCCTTCAGGACCGGGTCCACAGCCAGCCAGCCGTCCGGCTGCAAACTCTGGAAAAAGCAACTGTGGCGGCCCGTGTGGCAAGCGATGCCCGGCTCATGCCCCAGCTGGGTAATTTTGAGCAACACCACATCGTTGTCGCAATCGATGCGAATGTCGTGCACTGTTTGCACATGGCCCGACTCCTCGCCCTTGAACCACAGCTTGTTGCGCGAACGGCTGAAATACACCGCGCGTTTGAGCTCCGCCGTCTTTTGCAAAGCCTCGCGGTTCATCCAGGCGAACATCATCACGTCGCCAGTGTCTTTTTCTTGGGCGATGACCGGCACCAAGCCTTTGTCGTCCCATTTGATTTGATCGAGCCAGTTCATAGGGGAGTGATCTTAAGACATTGGGACATGAAACCTGTGTTCACACCCAATGGCCCAACCATTGATCGAGTCGTCAGTGAAGCGGGCCAGCGGCTGACTTGTGCATGAACACGCTGTTGGGGTCTTCCGTGTAGGGGCCGAACGGGCCTCGACGGCTGTAGCCAAGCCGCTCATACAACGCGATGGCTTCGGGTTGAAGGTAACCCGTTTCGAGCATGAAAAGATGGCAGCCACGGGCCTGCGCCTGCGCTTCCAGCCATAGCATCAGCGAGCGGGCGATGCCTTTGCCCCGGTGGCTGGGCAGCGTGAACATCCTTTTGAGCTCCCCATAAGCGGGCTCGACGACGATGGCCCCACAAGCCACCGCTTGGCCAGACGGATCGCGAGCGACCGCAAAAATGACGTTCGGCTGCGACAGGGCAGCCATGTCGATCCCGTGGTGACTCTCTGCTGGATAGAGCGGCTTCTGATAAGCGTCCAGCTGCTCGATGAGCGCCAAGACCTCGGGCTGGTTGGCGGGTTCTGTGGCGATCTGCATCAAATCTTGTTCATGCGGTCTCTTGGCAGCCGTGCTGCTTGACGACCCGTTCGGTGGAGGCAGGGAACTTGCTCAACTTGGCTGCAGGGCGACGAGGACGGATTAGCAGTTCACCCCCGCAGTTGGGGCACTTGCCCGCCAGCACATTCTCTGCGCATGCCGCGCAGAAGGTGCATTCAAAAGAGCAAATGCGTGCTTGTGTGGAATCGGGGGGAAGGTCTTTATCGCAGCATTCGCAGCTTGGGCGCAGTTGAAGCATGTTGTCATCCTCTGTTCAGTTTGTTGGCCATCACCGCGCATACCTTTCAAGTCGCTCTTGAAGGGTACCCGTGTGCAACTCGAACAGATTGTTATCGAAATCGTAGAAATACAAAGAGCGCCCTTCTCCCTGCACACGCGGACGTGGGGGCTTCACCTCCATACCTGCGGCGATCAATCGGCTTTCATAAATCTCGAGTTCATCCTCATCGACGGCAAACGCAACATGGCGGTACGAACGCCCAAGCGGCTCACCCTGCATAAACGCCAACCAAACACCACCGAGCAGGAAAAACTTTTCACGAGCCAAGGAAAACTGACGATCTTTGCTGTCATAGACCTCCACAGCACCCAAGGCCTGACAAAACAGCGCCGCGGTGCGCTCAAGGTCACGCACGATGAAAGTGAGATGGCTCACGCCTCGGATGGTCATGTGGTCTCTACCTTATTGGCCAACGCCCGCGGAAAGTAGCGCTGCAAAAAAAATCGAGTGTGCAACTCAATGAATTGCTGCGTAGTGCAGCACAGTGGGAAATGGGTCGTAGAAATGGTGAAGTAGCTTGCGCCACTCTTGGTATTCGGATGATTTGCGAAAGCCAATTTCATGGTGTTCAACCGACTCCCAGCGCACAAGCAACATGTAATGGTGATCTTGCTCAATACATTTATGAAGCTCGTGCCCCAAGTAACCCGGCATTGAGGCAATGATTTTTTGAGCAATCGCGAATGATGACTCGAACTCTTTGGTTTGTCCTTGGCGCACTTGCAATTGAGCAATTTCGAGAATCATTTTTTGGCTTTCATCCGGGATGCAACAGAATCAGGACGACCTGTACTGCATTCAGCAAACAGCTTTTTCTCACCCGTAGCAAAAGTAGCTCGCAGGATGCGGCCATCGACCACTTCGTAGACGCACAACATTTCGATGGAGCCGACGCCCTCTGGAAATGTGCGTTCAATCAGCTCAAGGTCAGCGACCATGTTTCCCACCACTTGTCGAGACAGCAGCCTGGCGTGAAGGTTGGGCTCAGCGAACCGCGCAAGAAATCGCGGACGCATCTGCTCATACCCCTGCGCCAGCAACTCTCCACCTGTAGCGTACTGCTCTGCTTTTGGCGAATAGGTGGCCAGCAGTGCCTCAATGTCTTTCGCGTTGTACGCGTCCAATTGAGCCTGTACAACCGCAAGCGGTGGACGATGCGACATAGAAAGATCCTCTTCGATGAATGGTGTGATTGCTTTTGGAAGCTAACGCCTTGGTTAACCGGCGCCGGAGCACGAAGTACGGAGGGTACCGACATACGCCATGAAAATGCCGAAGGCATGGCCTATGTTGGCGTCCGCGTTGAACCCCCAGTTAGGCTGGGGAGCGAAGGCAATGACGTTGATGCCACCGAACCGGAATATTTTGAGCGTCATTTGACGACTCGCAAATGCGATCGGCTACGCGCAGGTTTCGGCTGTTCCGGCTCTTCGAGGAAATGACTCTTGGCCCGGGTGACCAACTCCTGGAGTTTGTCGATGTACATCGTGCATAGTTCTTCCACGCTCTTCCCGGCCAACTCGGGCGCCTTAGCAGCAGGAAAATTGGTGAACTGCTGTTTGACTTCGCCTATTGAAGCTGGAAGGTCGACATAGTACTTTTCTGTCGTGCCATCAGCTAACTCAACCTCCCAGCCGGTTCCGCCTAGGGTGTCTCCGATGAAGAACCTTTGTGCTCCAACAGGTGGACGCCCAAATTTTCTAATGTCGCTAGACGAAAAAGACTTGATGTGCGTGCTTGTTGCTACGCTGAGCTTCCCTTGTTTTTCAAGCTCGTTACGAGCATCAACGAAGTACCGCATGAGCGGGTCAGCCTTCATTGCAGTTTGATGTGGCTCGTACCAACTATCAAAGTCAACGTCGCGCACGCCTCGAAGGTTTTGAATGACAAAAGTGACTGATCGACCGAAGGTGATCAAGTTTCGCAGACCGGTTCTCCAGCGAGTCCTTGACGGATCAAGTAGATCGGATAGACCATGCTTCGCGGTTTCCAGTGTTTCTTCAACTCGCTGGATGATCGCTTTTATTTCTGCTTGTTTGTCGCTCATCGGGGTGTTCGAAAAGAGCCTAACGTAATGTAGACCGCAAAACCCGATGGATACATCCGGGCCGTGTCGATACATCTTTCAGATAAATTGGCTGCAAGCCGCTTGCGCCTTGGCTTACAGATTCATGTTCTGTGATTCTGTGCAGGTATAAATTTGCCATGAGACGCGATGCTCCTTCCTTGCAGTCCCTCGCTTGTTTGACCAAGTACGCAAGCGGATAGTAAATATCCACTATAGACTCAAAAAAACAAAAAAAGAATTCTATTGAAGTCTTTTTTCATTCGCTGGCCAACATGAGCTCAAGTGCAGCTGAGGGCAGTACGCGCTGCCCGCTAGATGCCTGGCTTTGGCCTGATCGGTTGCTCAGCGCATCACAAACGCACTGCAATCCCACGCTCGCGCATCCGCGCTTTGGCCTGCTGAACGGTGTATTCACCGTAGTGGAAGATGCTGGCAGCCAGCACCGCATCTGCGCCGCCGATGCTCACGCCGTCGGCCAGGTGGTCGAGGTTACCCACACCGCCCGAAGCGATCACGGGCACGCTGACCGCGTCGCTCACGGCGCGGGTCAATTGCAGGTCAAAGCCGCTTTTGGTGCCGTCGCGGTCCATGCTGGTGAGCAGGATTTCGCCTGCGCCGTATTCGGCCATTTGGGTGGCCCAAGCCACGGCGTCCAGGCCCACGTTTTTACGGCCGCCGTGGCTGTACACGTCCCAGCCGGGGCCCATGGGCAGACCGTGGGTGCCGATGCGTTGCTCGTCTTCGGCGCTGCGGCGCTTGGCGTCGATGGCGACCACGATGCATTGCGCACCGTATTTGGCAGACGCGTCGCGGATGACTTGCGGGTTGGCAATGGCCGCCGAGTTGAAGCTGGTTTTGTCGGCGCCCGCGTTGAGCAAGCGGCGCACATCTTCCACGGTGCGCACACCGCCGCCCACCGTGAGCGGGATGAAGACCTGGCTGGCCACGGCTTCGATGATGTGCAGGATCACGTCGCGCCCGTCGCTGGTGGCGGTGATGTCCAAAAACGTGAGTTCGTCAGCGCCCTGCTCGTTGTAGCGGGCCGCGATTTCGACCGGGTCTCCGGCGTCGCGCAGTTCAACGAAGTTGACGCCCTTGACCACGCGACCGCCGGTCACGTCAAGGCAAGGGATGATGCGTTTGGCGAGCATGGAGACTTCTCTGGTTGAATAGGTTCAGGGTTTTAGGGTTTCAGCACTTGCAAGCGCTGCCAGCCCGCCCAGCGCCCACCCGCAGGCAAGGTGATGGGCTCGTAGACTTGGGCGGCTTCGACGCACAGCATGTGCCGCCAGCCATCTCCGGGCATGTCGGCCAGGCGCTTGCAAAGGTCTTGCGCGGGGTTCCAGACCACGGTGTTGGCCCAGCTGGGGCTTTGGCTGATATGCAGCGTCTGGTTCAGCGTAATCGGATTAGCTGAAGCTTCGTAAACGCGGTCAAACTCGGCTGTAAAGCGGATCGCGTCGGCCGCTTGTGCATGGGTGTCGGTGAGTGAATCCCACTCGGGCTGACCGCCCAGGCCCTCCAGCGTGGCCTGCGTCACATCGGGCACGGCCAAATAGCTGTGCAGTGCGCCAGAGAACGCCAGCGCTTGGGTGTCTGTGTTGTGCACGTCCAGCGTCAGTTGCACGGCACCCGGGCTCAGGTCGATGTGCAGTGCCAAGGCAAAGGCTTGGGGCCACCAGGCGCGGGTCTGAAAGTTGTCCTTCAGGCGCAACGTGAAGCGGATGTGCTCGGCACCCAATTCGGTCGCATCGGCCTGCCAAGCCACATTGCGGGCAAAGCCGTGTTTGGGCAAACGGTCGGCCATGGGGCCGCGTTGGTTGAACTGCGGAAAGCAAACGGGCACACCGCCGCGAATGGCGGCTTGGCCGTCCAAAATGCTTTGGGGACTGAGGTACAGGCGCTCTTGCCCGCCCGACACCCAAGACAGCACATGCGCACCGTGCAGCGCCACCAGTAGGCGGTCGCCTTGCGGCAGCGTCAATTCGCAAGCGGGCAGGCCCGCGAACGCGGTGTCGCGACAAGTGGCCTGAGCGCTCATGTGCAACAGAGAGGGAAAGGATCAGCCGTTGAGTTCGTCGGCGCGTTGCTGCGCCAGAGCGAAGTCCAGGTCGCCCGAGTACACGGCGCGACCGCAGATCACACCTTCGACGCCTTCGCCCTCCACCGCGCACAGCTGCTCGATGTCGGCCATGTTGGACAGGCCGCCCGAGGCGATGACGGGGATGGTGAGGGCTTGCGCCAGCTTGACGGTGGCGTCGATGTTGATGCCGCTCAACATGCCGTCGCGGCCGATGTCGGTGTAGATGATGGACTCGACGCCCCAGTCTTCGAACTTCTTGGCCAGATCCACCACTTCATGGCCCGTGAGCTTGCTCCAGCCGTCGGTGGCGACTTTGCCGTCTTTGGCGTCCAAGCCGACGATGATGTGGCCGCCAAAGGCGGTGCAGGCGTCTTTCAAGAAGCCGGGGTTCTTGACGGCTGCGGTGCCGATGATGACGTAGCGCAGGCCGCTGTCGATGTATTTTTCAATCGTGTCCAGATCGCGGATGCCGCCGCCCAGCTGCACCGGAATATCGTCGCCCACGGCCTTGAGGATGGACTTGATGGCGCTGAAGTTTTGCGGCTTGCCAGCAAAGGCGCCGTTCAGGTCCACCAGGTGCAGGCGGCGTGCGCCTTTTTCGAGCCAGGTGCGGGCCATGGCGGCGGGGTCTTCTCCAAAGGTCGTGGCTTGGTCCATATCGCCTTGCTTGAGGCGAACGCAGTGGCCGTCTTTGAGGTCAATGGCGGGGATCAGAATCATGGCGAATTAATAAGAAGCTGAGGGGCTGAAAAACGGCAGTGAAAACTTCTCAAGGCTGCCAGTGGAGGAAATTGCGGAACAAGGCCAAACCTTGGGCCGCGCTTTTTTCGGGGTGAAACTGGGTGGCAAATATGTTGTCACGGGCAATGGCGCAAGCAAAGCGGCCGCCATAGTCGGTCTGGGCCGCGCTGTGCGCCGGGTTCGCCACCCGGGCATAAAAGCTGTGCACGAAGTAATACCAGCTGCCGTCGGCAATGCCGTTCCACAGCGGGTGCGCTGGGGCGTCTTGCCAGACTTGGTTCCAGCCCATTTGCGGTACTTTGTAGCGGGTGCCGTCGGGCTGCATTTGTCCGGCCAAATCGAACTTGACCACGCGCCCGGGGATCAGACCCAAGCCCGGCGTGTCGCCCTCGTCGCTGTGGTCCAGCAGCATTTGCATGCCCACACACACACCAAACAAAGGCTTGCTGGCAGCAGCTTCGAGCACGGCGTCCATCAGGCCCGACTCGCGCAGCTCGCGCATGCAATCGGGCATGGCGCCCTGCCCCGGCAAGACCACGCGGTGCGCGTCGCGCACCACTTGCGGGTCAGAGGTGACGGTCACTTCGGCATGGTCCACGCTGGAGGCGGCGTGCATCACCGCCTGCGCCACGCTGCGCAGATTGCCCATGCCGTAGTCCACAACGGCGACGCGGTTGACGCTCATGTTCAGAGACTGCCTTTGGTGGAAGGGATCACGCCCGCTGAGCGAGGATCGAGTTCGAGTGCCGCGCGAATGGCGCGGGCGAAGGCCTTGAAGATGGTTTCACACTGGTGGTGCGCGTTCACGCCCTTGAGGTTGTCGATGTGCAACGTGCACAGCGCGTGGTTCACAAAGCCTTGGAAGAACTCGTAGACCAGTTGGGTGTCGAGTGTGCCCAGAGAGCCGGAGGTGAAATTCACGTCCATGTGCAAACCGGGGCGACCCGAAAAATCCACCACCACGCGGCTCAAAGCCTCGTCGAGCGGCACGTAAGCGTGGCCATAACGGCGGATGCCTTTTTTGTCGCCAATCGCTTGCGCAAAGGCTTGGCCCAAGGTGATGCCGATGTCTTCCACCGTGTGGTGGCCGTCGATGTGCAGGTCACCTTCGCACGCGATATCGAGGTCAACCAAACCGTGGCGGGCGATCTGGTCGAGCATGTGGTCCAGAAAACCGATGCCCGAAGCCAGCTTGGCCTGGCCCGTGCCGTCCAGGTTAATGGCGACACGGATGTTCGTCTCGGCGGTCTTGCGAGTGACGGCAGCAGTGCGGTTCATAAGGAAGCTTTCAAAGCGGCAAGGAGTTGGTCGTTTTCTGCGGCGGTACCCACCGTCAGGCGCAGGCAATTGGCCAGCAGTGGGTGCATTTTAGAAACGTTCTTGATCAGCACGCCTTGGGCCTTCAGGCCGTCAAAGGCTTTGGCGGCATCGGGCACGCGGGCCAGGATCATGTTGGCCTCGCTCGCGAAAGGCTGAACGCCGGGCAAGGCCGTCAGCGCTTGCAGCAAGCGGGCACGCTGCTCGCGCAAGTCTCTGGCTTGTTCTGCAAACACCTGGGCATGCTCCAACGCAAACAGTGCGCATTCGGTGTTGAGCACGCTGATGTTGTAAGGCGGGCGAACTTTGTCGATTTCAGCGATCAGCGCTTTGGGGCCGATCATGTAGCCCAGGCGAACCCCGGCCAAGCCAAACTTGGACAGCGTGCGCATCAAGAGCACATGGGTGTGGCGCGTGATGCGGTCGGCGTAGCTGCGGCTGGCAAAAGGCTGGTAGGCCTCGTCCATGACGACCAAGCCGCCTTGTGCGCCTTGGGCGAGGACGATCTTTTCGATCGTGTCGTCGTTCCAAAGGTTGCCCGTGGGGTTGTTGGGGTAGGCCAGATACACGATGGACGGCTTGTGCTCGGCAATCGCGGCCAGCATGGCGGCTTCGTCGAGTTCAAAGTCGGCGGTGAGCGGCACGCCGTGGAAAGCCAGGCCTTGCAGTTGGGCGCTCATGGCGTACATCACAAAGCCCGGCAAGGGCGAGAGGATGGAGGCGCCGGGCACATCACAGGCCATGGCCAGCAAAGAGATCAACTCGTCCGAGCCGTTGCCCAGCATGATGTCAAAGCCTTCGGGCATGCCGGCGTGCTGGGCCAAAGCATGGCGCAGCTCGTTCACGCGGCCGTCGGGGTAGCGGTTGAGCGCCAAGGCACCCAGTCGCTCGCCCAGCGCTTTTTGCAGCTCAGCCGGCAGTCTGTGCGGGTTTTCCATCGCGTCCAGCTTGACCATGCCCACCGAGTCCTGGATGGCGTAGGCGTGCATGGACTGCACGTCTTGGCGGATGCGTTGCATCAGTTGGGGGCTCACGGTCATGTCGGCTCTCGCATGGGGGGAACAGGGTTCAAGCGCAATTCGGCGGCGCGGGCGTGCGCTTGCAGGCCTTCGCCATAAGCCAGCTCGGCGGCGATGCGGCCCAGCGGCTGGGCACCGGCTTCACTCACCTCGATCAGGCTGCTGCGTTTTTGGAAGTCGTACACGCCCAAAGGCGACGAAAAGCGCGCCGTGCCGCTGGTGGGCAGCACATGATTGGGGCCTGCGCAGTAGTCGCCCAGCGATTCGCTGGTGAAAGCGCCCAAAAAGATGGCCCCTGCGTGGCGCAGCAGCGGCTCCCAGCGGTGCGGCTCGCTGCTCGACACCTCCAGGTGCTCGGGCGCGATGCGGTTGCTGATGGCGCAGGCTTCTTCCATGTTGCGCGTCAGGATCAAAGCGCCCCGGTCGTTCAAAGACTTGGCGATGATCTCGCGACGCGGCATAGAGGGCAGCAGGCGGTCAATGGCGGCCTGCACCTCGGCAATGTAGGCCGCATCGGGGCAGAGCAAAATGCTTTGCGCCAGCTCGTCGTGCTCGGCCTGGCTGAACAAATCCATCGCCACCCATTCGGCGGGCGTGCTGCCATCGGCCAAGACCAGAATTTCTGAAGGGCCCGCAATCATGTCGATGCCCACGGTGCCGAAGACGCGCTTTTTGGCGCTGGCCACATAGGCATTGCCCGGGCCGGTGATCTTGTCCACTTTGGGGATGGTGGCAGTGCCGTAGGCCAAAGCCCCCACCGCTTGTGCGCCACCCACGGTGAAGGCACGCGTGACACCCGCCACATAGGCGGCGGCCAACACGAGTTCATTGCGCTCACCCCGGCTGGAAGCGGCCGCCTCTCCAGAT
>NZ_CALBEX010000155.1 GCF_937889215.1 uncultured Limnohabitans sp. | reverse complement strand
GAGGGCAACCCCTTGCACCTGAGTGACTTTTTGGTGTCCTTGATTGGGAAGATCATGTGCTACGCCATCTGCGCGCTGGCCATGGATTTGATCTGGGGTTACACCGGCATTTTGTCGCTCGGTCACGGCCTGTTTTTTGCCTTGGGCGGTTATGTCATGGGCATGTACCTGATGCGCCAGATTGGGCAAGACGGCAACTACAAAAGCGATTTGCCCGACTTCATGGTCTTTTTGGACTGGAAAGAGCTGCCTTGGCAGTGGGCCTTGTCCGACAGTTTCATCGCCACTGTGCTGCTGGTGGTGTTGGTGCCGGGTTTCATTGCCTTTGTGTTCGGTTACTTCGCCTTCCGCTCGCGCATCAAAGGCGTGTATTTTTCCATCATTACCCAAGCCATGACCTACGCCGTCATGCTTCTGTTTTTCCGCAACGAAACCGGTTTTGGCGGGAACAACGGCTTCACTGACTTCAAGCGCATCCTGGATTTGCCGCTGGCCACGCCCGGCATGCGCATGGTGCTGTTTGTGTTGACGGGCTTGACGCTGCTGGGATTTTATCTGTTCTCGCGCTGGTTGGTGGGCAGCAAATACGGCCGGGTGTTGATGGCGATTCGCGATGCCGAAACCCGTGTGATGTTCTCGGGCTATTCACCACTGCCTTATAAGCTGAGCATCTGGGTGATATCGGCCGTGATGTGCGGTGTGGCTGGGGCTTTGTACGTGCCGCAAGTGGGCATCATCAACCCCGGCGAGATGAGTGCGGCCAATTCGATCGAGATCGCGGTGTGGGCGGCGGTGGGCGGGCGCGGCACTTTGATCGGGCCGATCGTGGGGGCGTTCTTGGTCAATGGGGCCAAGAGCTGGTTGACGGTGACTGCGCCCGAGTTTTGGCTGTACTTTTTGGGTGCGTTGTTCATTGGCGTGACGCTCTACATGCCGCAAGGTGTGGTGGGCTTGATGCGCCGTTTTTCCCTCAAGCGCACGCCACCAGAACCTGCAAGTGCGGCCGAGGTGACCGCGCCCAAGCACAAAGGTGGTGCCGCATGACGCCCGATCTGCTCCAACAAGGCGCGCAGCGCGTGGCGCAACTGGCCCAACAGCGCGTGCAGCCCACCGAATCGGGTGGCCGAAGTGCGGGTTATGGCCGGGTGCTCAAAGATGCGCAAGAAGTGGACGTGACCCATGGCCGCATCCTGTATCTGGAAGACGTGAGCGTGAGCTTTGACGGTTTCAAGGCCATCAACAAACTCTCGCTCGACATCGCGCCAGGCGAGCTGCGCTGCATCATCGGGCCCAATGGCGCGGGCAAGACCACGATGATGGACATCATCACCGGCAAAACCCGGCCGGACGAGGGCACCGTGTTCTTTGGCAGCACCATCGATTTGCTGCGCCACAACGAACCCGAGATCGCGCAGTTGGGCATTGGCCGCAAGTTCCAAAAGCCCACGGTGTTCGAGCACTTGACGGTGTTCGAAAACCTGGAGCTGGCCTTGAAGACGCCAAAAGGCGTTCAGGCCTCGATGTTCTTCAAGCTCGATTCACGCCAGAGCGATCGCTTGGCCGAAGTGTTGCACACGATCCACTTGGCTGACAGCGTCAGAACCTTGGCCGGTGTGCTCAGCCACGGTCAAAAGCAGTGGCTGGAGATCGGCATGCTGCTCATGCAAGACCCCAAGCTTTTGTTGCTCGACGAACCAGTGGCCGGCATGACCGACCATGAAACAGAACGTACCGCCGAATTGTTCTTGACACTCAAGGGCAAGCATTCGCTGATGGTGGTGGAGCACGACATGGGCTTCATCCGCACCATCTCGGACATCGTCACGGTGTTGTGCGACGGTTCGGTGCTGGCCCAGGGCACGCTTGATCAGGTG
>NZ_CALBEX010000154.1 GCF_937889215.1 uncultured Limnohabitans sp. | reverse complement strand
ATGTACAAGATGCGCGAGCCGCTGGCGGCAGCGGGTTTGAAATACATCGACTGATTTTGTGTAGGTCGGCGGCTTCAGCCTCGACGTGGATTTGTGCCATGGCCAACATGTCGGACCTGAAAGCACCGACCTACAAAATACATTGAAAGGCGTTCGACATGAATAAACCGACCACTGGTGACTTCACCAAAACCGATGGCTGGATGGACTGGTACACCGGTCCGTCCAAGCCGACTTTTAAGTTGCCTGCAGGCGCGGTGGATGCGCACTGCCATGTGTTTGGGCCGGGGGCGGAGTTCCCCTATGCGGCCGAGCGCAAGTACACGCCCTGTGACGCTTCCAAGCAGCAACTGTTCGCCTTGCGTGACCACCTGGGTTTTGCGCGCAACGTGGTGGTGCAAGCCACTTGCCACGGGGCCGACAACCGCGCCATGGTCGATGCGCTGGTCAACTCGGGTGGCAAGGCCCGTGGCGTAGCCACCGTCAAGCGCAGCGTGACGGACCAGGAAATTCAGGCCATGCACGATGCCGGTGTGCGCGGCGTGCGCTTCAACTTCGTCAAGCGTTTGGTGGACTTCACGCCCAAGGACGAGCTGATGGAAATCGCCAGCCGCATCCATAAATGGGGTTGGCATGTGGTCATCTACTTTGAAGCGGTGGACCTGCCCGAGCTGTGGGATTTCTTCACCGCGCTGCCCACCACCGTGGTGGTGGACCACATGGGCCGCCCCGATGTGTCGTTGCCGGTGGACGGCCCGCAGTTTGCGCTTTTCCAGAAGTTCATGCGCGAACACACCAATGTGTGGAGCAAGGTGTCTTGCCCCGAGCGTTTGTCGGTGACTGGCCCCAAGGCCTTGAACGCTGAACAGAACGCGTACCAAGACGTGATCCCGTTTGCCCAGCGCATCGTGCAAGAGTTCCCCGACCGCGTGTTGTGGGGCACCGACTGGCCGCACCCCAACCTGAAAGACCACATGCCCGACGATGGTCTGCTGGTCGACTTCATCCCGCACATCGCGCCAACGGCAGAGCTGCAAAAGAAACTGCTGGTGGACAACCCGATGCGCTTGTACTGGCCTGAAGAGCAGGCCTAAGCGTTTTGGTAGGAGCCCAACCTGTGGGCGACAAGACCCTGGATGGTCCACAAGCCATCGCCCACAGGGGTGGGCTCCTGCAGCAATCACCATTTACCTACAAGGTTCAACATGGCTCTAGACAAACCCTACAAAGACGTTCCCGGCACGATCATTTTTGATGCAGAGCAATCCCGCAAAGGCTACTGGCTCAACCAGTTTTGCATGTCGCTCTTAAAGGCTGAAAACCGCGAACGCTTCAAGGCCGACGAACGGGCTTATCTGGACGAGTGGCAGATGACCGAAGAGCAAAAGCAGGCCGTGCTGGCGCGCGACCTGAACTGGTGCATGCGCACGGGCGGCAACATTTATTTCCTCGCCAAGATCGGCGCGACCGACGGCAAGAGCTTCCAGCAAATGGCGGGCTCCATGACCGGCATGACCGAAGAGGAATACCGCAACATGATGATGGGTGGCGGCCGCAGCGTGGAAGGCAATCGCTACATCGGCGAAAACGGCAGCGCCCAAGCGCAGAACCAGCCCCAAGGCGCAGCCGGGCAACAGCCCATCGCAGCCGGGAAGAAAGCATAAACATGGCCAAAATCACCGCATCCGTCTACACCTCACATGTGCCCGCCATTGGCGCGGCTATGGACCTGGGCAAGACGCAAGAAGACTACTGGAAGCCCGTGTTCGCGGGCTACGACTTCTCCAAGCAATGGATGAAGGACAACAAACCGGACGTGATTTTTCTGGTGTTCAACGACCATGCCACGGCTTTCAGCTCTGACCTGATTCCCACTTTTGCCATTGGCACCGCAGCCGAGTACCAGCCCGCTGACGAAGGCTGGGGACCGCGCCCCGTTCCGGTCGTTAAAGGCCACCCCGAGTTGGCCAGCCACATCGCGCAGTCGGTCATTCAGCAAGACTTTGACCTCACCATCGTCAACAAGATGGACGTGGACCACGGCCTCACCGTGCCCTTGTCGCTGATGTGCGGCCCGCTGGACCCGGCCAAAGACGCCTGGCCTTGCCCGGTGATCCCTTTTGCTGTGAACGTGGTGCAGTACCCCGTGCCCAGCGGCCAGCGCTGCTTCAATTTGGGCCAGGCCATCCGCAAAGCGGTTGAGAGCTACGACGAAGACATCAACGTGCACATCTGGGGCACAGGCGGCATGAGCCACCAGCTCCAAGGCGCGCGTGCGGGCCTGATCAACCGCGAGTGGGACAACGCTTGGCTGGACCAACTCATCAACGACCCGGCGGCTGCTGCTGCCACACCGCACATCAATTACGTGCGCGAAGCGGGCAGCGAAGGCATTGAGCTGGTCATGTGGCTGATCGCCCGTGGCGCCATGAGCGACATCGAAAGCGGCCAGGCGACAGGCCCCGCACCCAAGTTGCGTCACCGCTTCTACCATGTGCCTGCCAGCAACACGGCTGTCGGCCACGCCATTTTGGAAAACAGCTAAGCCTGTAGGCGCGGTGTCTGACCGCGATCGAAGCCTCTTTGCGGCGGCAGGCCGCGCCAACAACAACCAGTGAAGGAAATACCCATGAGCAAAACCATCAAAGTCGCCCTGGCGGGCGCGGGTGCCTTTGGCACCAAACACCTGGACGGCATTAAAAACATCGACGGCGTGGAAGTTGTTTCCTTGGTCGGGCGTGAATTGGGCAAGACCCAGGAGGTGGCTGACAAATACGGCATTGGCCACGTCACCACCGACCTGAACGCATCGCTGGCTTTGAAAGAAGTCGATGCCGTGATTTTGTGCACGCCCACGCAAATGCACGCCAGCCAAACCCTGGCTTGCCTGCAGGCGGGCAAGCATGTGCAGGTGGAAATTCCGCTGTGCGATGTGTACAAAGAGGGCCAGGAAGTGCTGCGCGTGCAACAAGACACTGGCTTGGTGGCCATGGTGGGCCACACCCGCCGTTTCAACCCGAGCCACCAGTGGGTGAACCACAAAATCAAGGCCGGCGAGTTCAACATCCAGCAGATGGATGTGCAGACTTATTTCTTTCGCCGCACCAACATGAACGCGCTGGGCCAGGCCCGCAGCTGGACCGACCACCTGCTTTGGCACCACGCGGCCCACACGGTGGACTTGTTCGCTTACCAGTGTGGCAGCCCCATCGTCAAAGCCAACGCCGTACAAGGCCCGATTCATCAGGCTTTGGGCATCGCCATGGACATGAGCATCCAACTGCAGGCGGCCAACGGCGCGATCTGCACGCTGAGCCTGTCCTTCAACAACGACGGCCCGCTGGGCACCTACTTTCGCTACATCGGTGACACGGGCACCTACCTGGCGCGTTACGACGACTTGTTCACCGGCAAG
>NZ_CALBEX010000153.1 GCF_937889215.1 uncultured Limnohabitans sp. | reverse complement strand
CTATGGTGTTGGGCGATGCCTTTGTCGAGTGGGCCCATGTGCACGGCCAGCGTTATGGCACATCCAAGAAAATGATCGAAGACCGCATGGCCCAGGGTGCGGACGTGATTTTGGAGATCGATTACCAAGGCGCTTTGCAGATCAAAAAGATGTACGCGAACGCGGTACTGATCTTCATCTTGCCCCCCAGCTGGGAAGAATTGCGCTCGCGCCTGGAGCGCCGGGGTGAAGATGCAGCCGATATCATTGATTTGCGCCTGCAAAACGCTGCCGTCGAGATGGCCCAGGCCCAAGAATTCGACTTCGTTATAATCAACGAAGTATTTGATCGTGCCCTGTTTGACCTCAAAGCGGTTGTTCACGCCCAACGGCTCAAGTACCACGTTCAGCGCCGCGCCCGGCCTGACACCTTTCAAGCCCTCAAGATGGCTTGACCCCGCACAGACATTTTCAAGGAAACCTCATGGCCCGCATCACTGTTGAAGATTGCCTGGAACAGATCCCCAACCGCTTTCAGCTGGTTTTGGCCGCCACTTACCGCGCCCGCATGCTGAGCCAGGGTCACACCCCACGCATCGAAAGCAAAAACAAGCCCTGCGTGACCGCCCTGCGCGAAATCGCCGCTGGCAAAGTCGGCACCGAAATGCTCAAGCGCGTCGTCTAAAGCACCACCCGACCCGGTCTGGCCTGAGCCAAACCGGTCGTCAGGCCACCAAACGCCCCATTCATGGGGCTTTTTTTTGGGATTTTTTCAGGCCTGCGGTGGCTTGCGTTACATTGAAGCCATGCCTGTTGCCGTGCCCCCAACCCCCAAAGCCAGCGCCCACCGCTCACCAGCGCTGGACCCCGCAGTTGCCAACGCGGCAGCCGCCAGCTTTGCCGTGCTCGAGGCGCAACTGGGTTATCTGAACGAGGCCGAGACCGACATGGTGCGGCAGGCTTACAAATTTGCCGACGAAGCCCATTTGGGGCAGCTGCGCAAAAGCGGCGAACCCTACATCACCCACCCCATCGCCGTCGCCGGTTTGTGCACCGAATGGAAGCTCGACGCCCAAGCCTTGGCCGCAGCGCTGCTGCACGATGCCATGGAAGACTGCGGCATCACCAAGATCGAGCTGATTGAACGCTTTGGCTCCCCGGTGGCCGAATTGGTGGACGGCTTGACCAAATTGGAGAAGCTGGAGTTCAACACCCGCGAAGAAAACCAGGCCGAGTCGTTTCGCAAGATGCTGCTGGCCATGGCCCGCGATGTGCGCGTCATCCTGATCAAGCTGGCCGACCGTACCCACAACATGCGCACCATGTCCGACATGCCGCGCAGCAAATGGGGCCGCATTGCATCTGAAACGATTGAAATCTACGCGCCCATTGCCCACCGTTTGGGCCTCAACCAGATTTACCGAGAACTGCAAGACCTGTCCTTCAAGCACCTGCTGCCCTGGCGGCATGCGGTGCTGACCAAAGCCGTCTCACGCGCCCGCAACCGCCGCCGCGACCTGATTCAAAAAGTGCAGGCCGATGTGGAAGCCGTGTTTGCCCAGGCCCACATGGAGGTGCGCATCAGCGGCCGCGAAAAAACCCTGTACTCCATCTACAAAAAGATGGATGAGAAACACCTGAGTTTTGCGCAGGTGACCGACATCTACGGCCTGCGGGTCATCGTGCCTTCGGTCATTGATTGCTACACCGCTTTGGGTTTGCTTCACCAAATCTACAAACCCGTGCCCGGCAAGTTCAAGGACCACATCGCCATTGCCAAGGTCAACGGCTACCAGTCGCTGCACACCACCTTGGTGGGGCCGTCTGGCGTGAACGTGGAGTTCCAGATGCGCACCGAAGCGATGCACTTGGTGGCCGAATCGGGTGTGGCAGCGCACTGGCTTTACAAAGAACACGAGTCGGCCAGCGCCCAATCCGAGCGTTTGGGCACGCAGTGGTTGCAATCGCTTTTGGACATCCAGACCGAGACACGCGACGCGGCCGAGTTCTGGGACCACGTCAAGGTCGACCTGTTCCCCGATGCCGTTTATGTGTTCACGCCCAAAAGCCAGATCATGGCCTTGCCACGGGGCGCCACGGTGGTGGATTTTGCCTACGCCATCCACAGCCGGGTGGGTGACCACGCCATGGCGGCCCGCATCAATGGCGACCAAGTTCCACTGCGCACCGAACTCAAAAACGGCGACGTGGTCGAAGTGATCACCGCACCCGTCTCGGCCCCGAACCCGGCATGGCTGGGTTTTGTGCGCACGGGCCGCGCCCGCTCCAAGATTCGTCATCATCTGAAAACCATGGCCCAAAGCGAGTCCATTGGCTTAGGGGAAAAACTCTTGTCCCAAGCTTTGCGGGCCGAGGGCATCAACCAACTGCCCGCCAACGACGACGCCAACCACGCGCTGTGGGAAAAACTGCTGCGCTTCACAGGCAACCGCAACCAGCCCGATTTGCTGATGGACATTGGCCTGGGCAAGCGCATTGCGACCATCGTGGCCAAACGCCTGACCGCCTTGTTGTCTGAGTTGGGACAAAAACCCGATGCGCTGCTCATGACCCGGGAACGCTTCACCGCCCACGAATCCATCTCGCAAGGGGCCATCACCCTGGACGGCAGCGAGAACGCCTCGGTGGTTTACGCCCCTTGCTGCCGCCCCCTTCCTGGTGATGACATCGTGGGTTACCTGGGCCGTGGCGAAGGCTTGGCCGTGCACAACCGGGACTGTGCGACGGCACGCAAACTGGCGCAAAAAGACAGCGAACGCTTCATCGGCGTGGAGTGGTCAGACGAATTGAGCCGCAGTTTCGAAACCGCCATCACGGTCACCGTGGTCAATGGCAAAGGCGTGTTGGCCCGGGTGGCTGGCGCTTTGGCCAGCGGAGAAAGCGACATCGTGCACGTCGACATGGGGCAAGACACGCCGCAAGACACGGCCGAATTGAAGTTCGTGGTGGCCGTGCGCGATGTGGCCCACCTCGATCAAGTGCTGCGCCACCTCAAACGCACCCCGTCTGTCATCAAGGCCGAGCGCCAGACACCCAAAGGCAATGGCGCAGCCTGAGCTGTGGCGTACTCACAAAGCTACGGCGCACCTGCTGTTCAAGCAGCTGCCGGATAGCGGACTTCCAGCACCTGAATGTCGATCACGCCTGCGGGCGTGACCAGTTTGAGCTCGTCGCCCTCGCGGGACTTGAGCAAAGTGCGCGCAATGGGCGAGACCCAGCTGACTTGGGCTTGCAGACTGTCGGCTTCGTCAATGCCCAAAATCGTCACTGTGCGTTCGGTGCCCGTGGCCTCTGCATAGGTGACCGTTGCGCCAAAGAACACCTGGTCGCTGCCGTGGTGCACCGCCGGATCGACCACTTCCGCAATCTCCAAACGTTTGGTTAGGAAACGGATGCGCCTATCGATCTCGCGCAAGCGCTTTTTACCGTACAGGTAATCCCCGTTTTCCGAGCGGTCGCCATTGCTCGCGGCCCAATGCACGATCTCGACCACCTTGGGGCGCTCGACATCCATCAGG
>NZ_CALBEX010000152.1 GCF_937889215.1 uncultured Limnohabitans sp. | reverse complement strand
TTGTGCTGGGCGCGGGCAACATCGCGGCCATTGCGCCACTCGATGTGTTCCACAAGCTGTTTGCTGAAAACGAAGTGGCTATGCTGAAGATGAACCCGGTCAACGATTACCTGATCGAGTTCTTGAATGCCGCACTCAAGCCGCTGATCGACCGGGGCTTTGTGCGCATCGTGCGCGGCGGCACCGATGTGGGGCAATACCTGTGTAACCACCCACTGGTGGAGACGCTGCACATCACCGGTGCGGGTGCATCGCATGACGCCATCGTCTGGGGCACCGGCGAAAAAGGCGCGGCCAACAAGGCCGCCAACACGCCCACCAACACCCGACAGATCACCTCGGAGTTGGGCGCGGTGTGCCCGACCATTGTGGTGCCCGGCCCTTGGTCGGCGGCCGACATCCGGTTTCAGGCCGAACAGGTCGCCTCACAAAAACTGCACAACTCGGGCTTCAACTGCGTGGCGTGCCAGGTGCTGGTGCTGCCCAAAGATTGGGCGCAAAAATCTGCCTTTGTGCAGGCACTCGAAGGCGTGATCCAAAACGCTTTCCCTCGTGGCCTGTACTACCCCGGCGCGCCCGAGCGCCTGGCCGATTTCTGCACGAACAACCCCACATTCAAAACCCTCAAGCAACCCGGCGGACAAGACCTGGTCATGTCCACGCTGGACCTGGGCAACGCCAAAGCACGCAACACCGAAGTGTTTGCGCCCGCGCTCAGCGTGGTCGAAATCGGCGGGCAAGATGCCGAGGCGTATTTGGTCGCTGCGATCGAGATGGCCAACAGCCAGCTGTACGGCACCTTGGGGGCCAACATCGTGATCCACCCCAGCACCATCGCCCAGATCGGACGCCCGCGCTTTGAAGCCATTCTGGCCAATCTGCGCTACGGCACCATCGCCATCAACGCCTGGACCGGCTTGGGCTTTTTGTCGGCGCAGTCGCCCTGGGGCGCGTTTCCGGGGCACACGCTGGACGATGTGCAAAGCGGCATCGGTGTGGTGCACAACACCATGCTGTTCGACAAGACCGAACGCGCCGTGGTCGAAGCCCCGTTTCGCCCCTTCCCGCGCAACCTGCTGAGCTTGTCGTTCACCCTGTTGCCTCGTCCGCCATGGTTCGTCACCAACCGCAAAGGAGCCATTTTGGGCAAATTGCTGGTGGCGTTTCAACACCGCCCCAGCTTGCTGAAGATGCCGCGCATTTTCTTGAACGCGCTGCTGGGGTAAAAGCACCCAACCTGGTCAAGCCCTAAATTGTCTTGCCCCCATGCTGGCACTTGCTCGGCATGGGGCTACACGGCATGGCGGGTGCACCTGGTCCCTTGCGCGGTCGATGGGTCTTCTGACCAAACCGACCAGCAACACGCACTCGGCACAACAACATACCCAAAACAGGGGGCAAGCCCGCTCATCGGCTTGGGGTGGCGATAATCACAAGCCTACCAGCCGGATGACAAGCGCCATCAGGCTGGCCACCTTGTCCCCCAAATCCGATGTATTGCCATGCACCGCACCATTTTTGACACCCGCATTGTCAACACCACATTGCGCCGGTTGTCACTGACCATTCTCAAAATCACGGGCTGGAAAATCGAGGGCGCCTTGCCTGCCCATGTGTCCAAGTGCGTTGTCATTGCGGCACCCCACACCAGCAACTGGGACTTGCCTTACACCTTGATGGTGGCGTTTGCCTTGCGCTTGCAGATTTATTGGATGGGTAAAAGCAGTATTTTTTCATTTCCTTTCGGCGCGCTCATGCGCTGGTTGGGCGGCATTGCCGTCAACCGTTCGCAAGCCTCCAACCTGGTCGACTCTTGCGCACAAGCCTTGGTCCAAGCCGAAGGCCAAGTGCACCTTGTGGTCCCGCCGGAGGGCACGCGCAGCAAAACCCGTTACTGGAAAACCGGTTTCTATTACATCGCGCTCCAGGCCAAGGTGCCCATCGTGATGGCCTACAAGGACTACTCACGCAAAGTCAGCGGCCTGGGCCCACTGTTCTACCCCACGGGCGACATCGACAAGGACATGGTCGCGATCCGGGCTTTTTACGCCCCCTTCAAAGGCAAGAACGCGGAACAGTTTGAAACGCCGCCAGACAATGGACAAACCTGATGGCGCTGAATCTGTCAGCCACAAGCCCTACTTCAATTGGCCAAAGCCCACCACCAGAGTCCAAGTGGTGACAGCACATTGAAGGCTTGTTTTTATGATGAAGCCCATGAACTACGCCGCACCCGATCTCCTGTCCTTTGCCGATCAACTCTTGCAAAATGCCGGCTTGCCGTCAGACAAAGCCCAAGCGGTGGCCGACGTCTTGCTGGAAGGTGACTTGTTGGGCCACACCACGCATGGACTGGCATTGCTCGCCCCTTACCTGGCGGAGCTGGAGGCAGGCAAGATGCGCAAAGAGGGCCAGCCCTTGGTGGTCTCAGACCACCCCGCCGCTGTCACCTGGGACGGCCAACGCCTGCCCGGCCCTTGGCTGGTGCTGCAAGCCATTGCACTGGCCACACAACGTGCCCGCACACAAGGCACCTGCACCGTGGTCATTCGGCGTAGCCACCACATTGCCTGCTTGGCGGCATACCACCAGCGCGTGACCGATCAGGGCTTCATGATGCTCTTGCATTGCTCGGACCCCAACGCCGCCAGCATCGCGCCTTTTGGGGGTCTGGACCCGGTGTTCACCCCAAACCCCATGTCGGTCGGCATTCCCACATCGGGCCGGCCAGTTCTGATCGATGTCTCCACCTCGGCCACGACCAATGGCATGACCAACCGTTTGCACCAAGAGGGGGGCTTGTTGCCCGCCGAGTGGGTGATGGACGGTCATGGCCAAGCCAGCCGTGACCCCGCCGTCTTGTTCAATGAACCCAAAGGCACCATCTTGCCGCTGGGCGGCATGGATTCGGGCCACAAGGGCTATGGTCTGAGCTGGATGGTCGAGGCACTGACAGGTGGTCTCGCCGGACACGGCCGAGCCGATGCGCCCGAAGGATGGGGGGCCACCGTGTTTTTGCAAATCATCGACCCCCAAGCATTTGCGGGTATGTCTGGTTTCAACACGCAAATGGATGCGGTGTCTCGCCAGTGCCACGCATCACGCCCGGCACAGACTGACCGATGGGTACGGACACCAGGTGAGCGCGGTTTGGCGATCAAGGCCAGCAGCGACAAACAAGGCGTGCCGCTTTACCCGAGCATCATGCCTATGCTCTTGCCCTGGGCCGAAAAGCTGCAGGTTGCAGCGCCTGAACCTGTCTAACGGCCAGCCACCCGATCAGCGGTCGGGCCAGCCTGAGCGCGGGCCGCCCGAGCCGTCGGTCACGCGCCTTGTGCGGGTTTGCGCAAGGCCCGGAGCAACAAGGGTGCAAACCAGACCAACACCGTCACGATGGCCAATGCCAGTGCAATGGGGCGTGACACAAAGGCGCTCAGATCGCCGTTGCTCTTGATCATCGACGTGATGAAGTTTTCTTCGAGCATGCCGCCCAGCACCACCCCCAAAATGGCCGGGGCCACCGGGAACTTATTGGCCTCCAGAAGATAGGCCGCAATGCCAGCTGCCAGCATCACACCCACTTGAAACACCGAGTTGTTGATAGCGAAAGTGCCCACCACGCAAAACAACAAGATGATGGGCATCAAGATGTCCCTGGGCACCAGCAAGATGCGCTTGGCCACCTTGATGCACAAAATGCCCAACGGAATCATGATGAGGTTGGCCAGAATGAACAGCAAAAACACCGCATAAATATTTTGCGGATTCGTGGTGAACAACATGGGGCCCGGATTCATGTTCTTCATGTACAGCACCCCGATCACAATCGCAGTGATCGAGTCACCGGGAATGCCAAACACCAAAGCCGGGATCCATGAGCCCGCCAACGCGCTGTTGTTGGCAGAACCCGCCTCCACAATGCCCTCTACGTGACCTGTGCCAAATTTTTCTGGCTCTTTGGAAAATTTCTTGCTGATGG
>NZ_CALBEX010000151.1 GCF_937889215.1 uncultured Limnohabitans sp. | reverse complement strand
CACAATCTAAACGCAGCCAATGCATCACTGGCCAATGGTGATTTCATCACCCAAGACAGAACACACGAGTACGCCGGAAAAGTGTCCTCGTTTACAGGCAACGGGGCATCGGTTGAGTTGACCTTGACTCAAGGAAACACTGTCATTGAAAAAACCTACGTCACGCCCGATGACAATGGGAATTGGACCTGGGATCGGACAAGTCAAGCTGAACTGGCAGATGGCCTGTACAGTTTGCAAGCCAAATTGCTCGACAAAGCAGGCAACCTGATTTCCTCCATTCATCACCCGAACAGGAACTTGGCTATGAAAAACGAAATTTTAGCTTTGAACGGTGGATATTTTGATTCTGATAATACTTAAGTAGGAATTAATTTAAATTTTGACTCCAGCGTGAATGTCATTTTTTGATTTTTTGGTAAATATGGCTTCTTGATTCGTTGGGTTCGCGCGGTTGCAGCAAGCGGGTGAACAAGGTGTGTTCGCATTCGGGGTCGCTGCAGTCGTTGCATTGCCAAGCATTGCGCCCTTGGTTGATGGCAAATTGGGCCTTGTCGCGGGTGGTTTGCGCGGCCAAGTCGGTGCCGGGCAGGCCTAAGGCCAGCAAGGCATTGTTCAGACGTTGAGGCCCCTGGCCGTAAACGACCCGGTAGGGCAGACCTGCACCGTCGAGCGCTTGGCGCAGCAAGGTGTCGACCGGGCCACGCACCTGCGGGCCATCGCGCTGTAGGCCATCGGCGACCCAGGGCAGGTCGAGTCCGGTGACCAGGGTGTGTGCATACAGGGCGTGGTGTGCCAGCGCCATGGGATAAAGGCGGGTGTCGTCAAACAGCAGGTGGCTGTAGACGGCGGTCATGAGCGGGGTGGTGTCGGCAATGACCCAGTCGCCTTGCGCGTGGGCGACGGCGTCGGCTTGTTGCTGGGCAATGTGGGCTTGCTCGTGGGCTTGGGGCGTTCGGCCTTCGCGTTCACACCAGCTGCGCAGCACTTCGCCGACGGTGTGCACGGTCGGGTGCTGTGCGTGGGCATCGGGCTTGGCGGCGCCAATGGCTTCGGCCAAGGCCTGGGCCAGCCAAGATTTGCCGGTGCTTTCGGCACCCAAGATGGCGATGCGGCGTGTCGGCAAGGCCAAGCCGCGCTCACCAGTGGCGCGGCTCATTTGGCGATCTGAACAAAAATTTCGTTGGCTTTGACCATGCCCAATTCGCCTCGGGCTTGCTCTTCCGCCACGCTCAGGCCTTCTTTCAGGTCGTTGACCTCGGCGCTCAGTTGTTCTACCTGACGCCGTGAGGCTTCGTTGAGCTGTTTTTGCTGTTCCAGCTCTTGCTGCAGTTCCCGCACATGGGACAAGCTGCCTTGCCCAAACCACAATTGGGCTTGCACGATCGCCAGCAAGGCGAACAGCACGATTGGGACCAGGCGGTTGCCCATGGCCGTGTTGCTTTAGCGCAGGTTGTAAAACGCGGAGCGGCCGGGGTACACGGCAATTTCGCCCAGGTCTTCTTCGATGCGCAGCAGCTGGTTGTACTTGGCCATGCGGTCTGAACGGCTCATGGAGCCGGTCTTGATTTGGCCAGCGTTCAGGCCCACGGCGATGTCGGCGATGGTGCTGTCTTCGGTCTCGCCTGAACGGTGTGAGATCACGGCGGTGTATCCGGCGCGCTTGGCCATTTCGATGGCTTCGAAGGTTTCGGTCAGGGTGCCGATCTGGTTGATCTTGATGAGGATCGAGTTGGCGATGCCTTTGGCGATGCCTTCTTTGAAAATCTTGGTGTTGGTCACGAACAGGTCGTCGCCGACGATTTGCACGTTTTTGGCCAAGCGGTCGGTCAGCACTTTCCAGCCGTCCCAGTCGTTTTCGGCCATGCCGTCTTCGATGCTGATGATGGGGTACTTGTCGCACCAGCTGGCCAGCATGTCGGTCCACTGCTCGGCGCTCAGCTCCAGGCCTTCACCCGACAATTTGTATTTGCCGTCTTTGTAAAACTCGCTGGCCGCGCAATCGAGGCCAATGGCGATTTGCTCGCCTGCGGTGTAACCCGCAGCGGCAATCGCGTCGAGCACCATCTGGATGGCCGCTTCGTGGCTGTCTACGTTGGGGGCAAAGCCGCCTTCGTCGCCCACCGCAATGCTCATGCCTTTGTCGTGGATGATTTTCTTGAGCGCGTGGAAGACTTCAGCGCCCCAACGCACGGCTTCGCGAAACGACGGTGCACCCACGGGGATGATCATGAACTCTTGCAAGTCCAGGTTGTTGTTGGCGTGTGCGCCGCCGTTGATGACGTTCATCATGGGCACGGGCAGTTGGTTGCCGTTCATGCCGCCAAAGTAACGGTACAGGGGCAATCCAGACTCTTCGGCCGCAGCGCGGGCCACGGCCATGGACACGGCCAGCATGGCGTTGGCGCCCAGGCGGCTCTTGTTGTCGGTGCCGTCCAGGTCGATCAGGGTGCGGTCCAAAAAGGCTTGCTCGGAAGCGTCCAGGCCCAGCACGGCCTCACTGATTTCGGTGTTGATGTGCTCGACGGCTTTGAGCACGCCTTTGCCCAGGTATCGGCTTTGGTCGCCGTCGCGCAACTCGATGGCTTCGCGGCTGCCGGTGGAAGCGCCGGAAGGCACCGCAGCGCGGCCCATGACGCCGGACTCCAGCAACACGTCGCATTCGACGGTGGGGTTGCCACGGCTGTCCAGAATTTCGCGGCCAACGATATCAACAATTGCACTCATTTTGGAACTCTCTCAATTGGAAAAATAAAACAGGTCTTGACAGTCAGCGGCTCAAACGCCTTCTACGGCCACCATGCGCATGATGGCGGCGCCTTCTCGGGCTTCGCGGGCTTTCAGGTATTCGGGCAGTTCGTAAAAGGCCTTGGCGGCCTCGAACGAGGGGAACTTCAAAATCACGATGCGCTCAGGGGCCCAGTCGCCTTCGAGCACTTGCACTTGGCCGCCGCGCACGCAGACTTCGGCGCCAGCGGTTTTCATGGCCGCGGTGGACCACTTTTTGTACTCTTCGTATTGGGTGGGGTTGCTCACCTGAACGTGGGCAATGATATAGCCGCTCATGAAAAATCATCCTCTAAAAATGGGTTCTTTTTGGTGACGGAATCGAGCTGAACCAGGGTCTCTAGCAAGGCCCGCATTTTGCCTAGCGGCACCGCGTTGGGGCCGTCGGACCAGGCGTCGGCGGGGTTGGGGTGGGTTTCCATGAAGAGACCCGCCACGCCAGCGGCCACGCCCGCACGGGCGAGCACAGGCACCATCTCGCGGGCACCGCCGCTGCTGGTGCCTTGGCCGCCAGGCTTTTGCACCGAGTGGGTCACGTCAAACACCACCGGGGCGCCGGTTTTGCGCATTTCGGCCAGGCTCGTCATGTCGGCCACCAGGTTGTTGTAGCCAAAGCTCACGCCGCGCTCGCAGGCCAAGAAGTTGTCTTCGGGCAGGTCAACTTCTCGCGCAGCGCTGCGGGCTTTGTCGATGACGTTCTTCATGTCCCAAGGGGCCAAGAACTGGCCCTTCTTGATGTTGACCGGTTTGCCCGATTGCGCCACAGCGCGGATGAAATCGGTCTGGCGGCACAAGAAGGCGGGGGTCTGCAGCACGTCGACCACGCTGGCCACGGTTTTGACCTGCGATTCGTCGTGCACATCGGTGAGGATGGGCACGCCGATCTGGCGGCGCACTTCGTCCAGGATTTTCAGGCCCGCATCGATGCCCACACCGCGCTGGGTGCTGCCTGAGGAGCGGTTGGCCTTGTCGAACGAGCCTTTGTAGATCAGGGGAATGCCCAGCGCGGAGCAGGCCTCTTTAAGGCGGCCAGCCACCTCGACGGACATTTCCAGACCTTCGATGGAGCAGGTGCCCGCGATCAAAAAGAAGGGCTGGTTCAGACCAACGTCAAATCCGCAAAGTTTCATGGGGCGCTCCGGGTGGGGGTGTTTCAGGCGGCCGCTTTGTGTGCAACGGCTGCTTTGACGAAGGCGTTGAACAGGGGGTGGCCGTCCCATGGTGTGGACTTGAACTCGGGGTGGAACTGCACGCCCACATACCAAGGGTGCACGGTTTGCGGCAGCTCGACGATTTCGGTCAAGTGCTCACGTTGGGTCAGCGCCGAGATCACCAGACCGGCTTTGCGCAGGTCGTCTAGGTAATTGACGTTGGCTTCATAACGGTGACGGTGGCGTTCGGTGACCACGTCGCCGTAAATTTGGTGCGCCAGCGTGCCTTGGGCCACGTCGGAGCTTTGTGCGCCCAGGCGCATCGTGCCGCCCAAGTCGGAGTT
This sequence comes from uncultured Limnohabitans sp., assembly GCF_937889215.1. GTDB lineage: Bacteria > Pseudomonadota > Gammaproteobacteria > Burkholderiales > Burkholderiaceae_C > Limnohabitans_A. The sequence goes on along the minus strand of NZ_CALBEX010000151.1, from coordinate 2,059 downwards.
GGCATCGCGTTTCTGGATGGAACCGTCTGCGTCTTTCCACTCGTTGATCAGGGCGATCACGGGGAAGGGGGTGTCGGGCTCGAACTCGGTGCTGTTGGCGTCTTTCATGCCGGCCATGTGGCGCGCATATTCGATGGTCGCGACCTGCATCCCCAAGCAAATGCCCAGGTAAGGGACTTTGTGGGTGCGGGCGTATTGGGCGGTTTCGATCTTGCCTTCGACACCGCGCTTGCCAAAGCCGCCGGGCACCAGTACGCCGTCAAAGTGGGCCAAGCTGGCCACGGTCTCGGGGGTGATGGTTTCGGAGTCGATGTGCTCGATCTTCACGCGCACATGGTTGCGCATGCCGGCATGGCGCAGCGCTTCGTTGACCGATTTGTAGCTGTCCGACAGCTCCACGTATTTGCCGACCATGGCGATGGTCACTTCGCCCTTGGGGTTCTCGGTGTCGTGTACCAGATCGTCCCAGCGCTTGAGGTTGGCCGGTGGGGTGCTCAGGCGCAGCTTGTCGCAGATCAGGCCATCGAGGCCCTGCTCGTGCAGCACGCGGGGCACTTTGTAAATGGTGTCCACGTCGGGCATGGAGATCACGCCCCAGCTTTGCACGTTGGTGAACAACGAGATTTTGTCGCGCTCGTCGTCGGGAATGTAGCGGTCGGCGCGGCACAGCAGCGCATCGGGCTGGATGCCGATTTCGCGCAGTTTTTGCACCGTGTGTTGGGTGGGCTTGGTTTTGAGTTCGCCTGCTGCGGCAATCCAAGGCACGTAGGTCAGGTGCACAAACGCCGCGTTGTTGGGCCCCAAGCGCAGGCTGAGCTGGCGCACGGCTTCCAAAAACGGCAAGGATTCGATGTCGCCCACGGTGCCGCCGATTTCGACGATGGCGACATCGACCGCCTCAGGGGTGCCGTAGCCCGCGCCGCGCTTGACGAAGTCTTGGATTTCGTTGGTGACGTGGGGGATGACTTGCACGGTCTTGCCCAGGTAGTCCCCACGGCGCTCTTTTTCGAGCACGCTTTTGTAAATTTGGCCGGTTGTGAAGTTATTGGCCTTCTTCATCCGGGTGTTGATGAAGCGCTCGTAGTGCCCCAAATCCAGGTCGGTTTCTGCGCCGTCGTCGGTCACGAACACTTCGCCGTGCTGGATGGGCGACATGGTGCCGGGGTCGACGTTGAGGTAGGGATCGAGCTTGATGAGGGTGACGGAGAGGCCGCGAGATTCAAGAATGGCGGCGAGCGATGCGGAGGCGATTCCCTTGCCCAGGGAAGACACCACACCGCCGGTGACGAAGACGAATTTGGTCATGTCCAAGACGGGAGATTGAAGCTCCCGGTAGGTGGAAATCGTGATTATAGACAGTCGGGTTGGGCTTATTTGCTGCGTGGCGCTGTTTTGTGGTGTGTTTCCGCGCTGAGGCGAGCACAGGCCGGTCTGGCGCAGAGCCTCTTTTGTAGGTCGGCGCCTTCAGGTCCGACGTGCAGCCGAAACTGACACCAACATATTCAACATCATGTGCCGCAACAAGAGGTGCAGCGCCAAGTCGGGGCGTGCGTTGCTGACCGGGTGTTGATGGCCTGTCTGCTACATTCCCGGGCATGAGCACATTGGCTGGAAAACACATCGTTCTGGGTTTGTCAGGCGGCATAGCGGCCTTCAAGTCGGCGGAACTCTGCCGCGCCTTGGTCAAGGCCGGATGCACGGTGCAGGTGGTGATGACCGAGGCGGCCGAGCATTTCATGACGGCCGTGACCATGCAGGCTTTGTCGGGCAGGCCGGTTTACACGTCCCAGTGGGATGCGCGTGAGGCCAACAACATGGCGCACATCAACCTCAGCCGCGATGCCGATGCGGTGCTTGTGGCCCCGGCCAGTGCCGATTTTTTGGCCAAATTGCTGCACGGGCGGGCCGATGATTTGCTCAGCTTGTTGTGCTTGGCGCGGCCACTGGACTTGGTGCCTTTGATCGTGGCCCCGGCCATGAACCGCGAGATGTGGGCGAACCCGGCTACGCAGCGCAATGTGGCCCAGCTCAAAGCCGATGGCATCCATGTGCTGGATGT
>NZ_CALBEX010000150.1 GCF_937889215.1 uncultured Limnohabitans sp. | reverse complement strand
GTCGCGGGGATCAGGCCGAGCTTGACCTCGCTCAGGCAGTAATGCGCCGTGTCCACGCTGACAGCCATGTCGCAGGCTGCCACCAGGCCCATGCCACCCGCATACACGTCGCCCTGCACGCGGGCAATGGTCGGCTGTGGGCATTCGTAAATGGCACGCAACATGGCGGCCAGCTCACCCGCATCGGCCAGGTTTTCGCCCTGGGTGTAGTCGGCCATGCGGCGCATCCAGTTCAGATCGGCACCGGCGCAAAAGGCTGGGCCCTCGGCAGCCAACACCACGCAGCGCACGGCGCTGTCTTGGGCCACTGCCAAAAAAGCATTTTTCAGCTCGGCAATGACTTCGTCGTTGAACGCGTTGCGCACATCCGGGCGCGACAGCGTGATGGTGTGCACGCCGTTTTGGGTCAAAATTTTCAGTGCTGTGCTCATGCTTTGTGCGCCTGTTCTGCTTGAAGGAAATAAACCATGTCCAGCGCCGGGCAAGGCTGGCCCATGGCGGTCAGTGCAGCCGTGATTTGGGCCGTATTCATTGTGGCCATGTGTCCAGTCCTCCTAAAGTTTTGAGCGATTCAAAATCGGCATCGCAGTGCAGCAGCGTGTGGCCGTGGGTCATGCAATAGCTGGCCAAAAGCACGTCGATGGGGCTGCGCACGGTGCGGCCAGATTGGCGCAACCGTTGATAGAGCGTGGCCGCATGCAGGGCGTTATCGAGGCCACCAATTTCCACCACTTCCAAGTCCAACAGAAGGTCCCGCACTCGGGCCTGGGCACTAGCCGTGGAAAAGCCTCGAACCACTTCAAAAATAACCAGATCGGCTACACCAATGTCGGGCGGTCCATCTTCCCCAGTGAGCCAGCGTTCTAACTGTTGGGTCTGTGCGTTGATCGTGCCTCGAAAGTGATCGATCAGTACGCTGGAGTCCACCAAAATCATGCTGACTTGCCTTTCCCACGCAGCTTGGTTTCAGTACCTGCTTGGGATTTTCGAGCTTTAACAGCCGGCTTGACCGCATAAGTCGCAACAGGTTCTTGCACGGTCTCTGCAAGTTGCGTCTCTTCGCGCGCCTTGGCCCAGGCTTCGTCGGAGTCGTCCCAAAACAAAGTGCCACGCGCAGCCAACAACGCCGCATAGGCCTTCTTGCGCTTGAGCAAACGCAAACCCTCTTCGACCGCTTCTTTTTTCGTCTTGAAGCCGCCTGCCGCCATGGCAGCGGCCATTAAGTCGTCGTCAATTTCAATGTTGGTTCGCATGCGCAGAGCCCCTTAATGTGTATGAGTTCAAAAAATCATACACATCACATGCGGAAAAGTCCAAATTTTGTCTCGGGAATGGGAGCGTTGAGCGATGCGCTCAGGCCCAGCGCCAACACGCGGCGGGTGTCGGCCGGGTCGATGATGCCGTCGTCCCAGATGCGGGCGGTGGCGTAGTAGGGGTGGCCTTGCACCTCGTATTGCTCTTTGATGGGGGCCTTGAACGCGGCCTCTTCGTCGGCGCTCCACTGGCCGCCCTTGCCCTCAATGCCATCGCGCTTGACGGTTGCCAAGACGCTGGCCGCCTGCTCGCCGCCCATGACGGAGATGCGGGCGTTGGGCCACATCCACAAAAAGCGAGGGCTGTAAGCGCGCCCACACATACCGTAATTGCCCGCACCAAAGCTGCCGCCAATGATGATGGTGAACTTGGGCACTGCAGCAGTGGCCACGGCCGTGACCATCTTCGCACCGTTGCGGGCGATGCCTTCGTTTTCGTATTTGCGGCCCACCATGAAACCGGTGATGTTCTGCAAAAAGACCAGCGGGATCTTGCGCTGGCAGCACAGTTCGATGAAGTGCGCGCCCTTGAGCGCCGACTCGCTGAACAAGATGCCGTTGTTGGCGATGATGCCCACCGGCATGCCTTCGATGCGGGCAAAGCCACAGATTAAGGTGGTGCCAAAGCGCGATTTGAATTCGTCGAACTCCGAGCCATCGACGATGCGCGCAATGATCTCGCGCACATCAAAGGGTTTGCGCGTGTCGGTCGGGATCACGCCATACAACTCCTGCGCATCAAACAGCGGCGGCACAGGCGCGTGTGTGGCGATGTTGGGGGCCTTTTGCGCGTTCAGGTTTTTCACGGCTTGACGCGCCAAGGACAGCGCGTGCACATCGTTTTGCGCCAAGTGGTCGGCCACGCCCGACAGGCGCGTGTGCACATCACCACCGCCCAAATCTTCGGCACTCACCACCTCGCCGGTGGCGGCTTTGACCAGCGGCGGGCCGCCCAAAAAGATGGTGCCCTGGTTTTTGACAATGATGGTTTCGTCGCTCATGGCGGGCACATACGCCCCGCCCGCTGTGCACGAGCCCATGACCACCGCGATTTGCGCAATGCCCTGCGCGCTCATGTTGGCCTGGTTGAAGAAGATGCGGCCGAAGTGGTCGCGATCCGGAAAGACTTCGTCCTGGTTCGGCAGGTTGGCACCGCCAGAGTCCACGAGATAAATGCAGGGCAAGTGGTTTTGCTGCGCGATCTCTTGCGCCCGCAAATGCTTTTTGACCGTCATCGGGTAATAAGTGCCGCCCTTCACCGTGGCGTCGTTGCACACGATCATGCAGTCCACGCCGCTCACGCGGCCAATGCCCACGATCACGCCCGAGCTGGGCGCGTCGTTGTTGTACATGTTGAGGGCGGCCAGCGGCGCGACTTCCAAGAAGGGCGTGCCGGGGTCGAGCAGCATCTGCACACGGTCACGCGGCAGCAGCTTGCCGCGCGCGGTGTGCTTGGCGCGGGGCGCATCGCCACCGCCTTGGGCCACACGCTCCAAGTGGGCGCGCAGGTCATCGACCAAGGTCCGCATGGCAGCGGCGTTGGCCTGAAAGTCGGCCGAGCGGGGGTTCAGTTGAGAGTGCAAAACAGTCATGTGTCTTCCTTGGCTGTGGCCCTGGGCACACGGCAAACACCGCGCCTGTGGGCAATGCTTGTCAGCTTAAGACCTGCGCGCGGTTGGGGGGTGTCAAATTGGTTGCAAATCGTGCCACAATTTCACGACCGATGAACCCTCACTCACCAGCCCCATTGCGGCCTTCCGTCACCGGCCGCGCCGAGACACCCATGGCCTTTGTCCAATCCATTGCGCAGGCTTACACCCAGCGCGAAATGGACCCGCTGCCCGCCTTGACTGAGGCACAAATTGCGCCAGAGACCCTGCATCATCCCAATGCGCGCATCACCGCCTTGCAAATGGAATGGCTGTCGGCCACAGCCATGCAGGCCTTGGACGACGAAGCCTTGGGTTGGTTCAGCCGCCGCTTGCCTTGGGGCAGCTACGGCATGCTGGTGCGCGCCTCGCTGACCGCGCCCAGCTTGGGTGTGGCCCTGCAGCGCTGGTGCCGCCACCACGGCCTGCTGACCGACGACATCCACCTGCAAGTCAGCACCGAAGCGGGTGTGGCGCACCTGCAATTGCACGAAACCCGCCCGCTGGCCTCCCTGCAAGAATTTGCGGTGGTCTCGGTGCTGCGCAACGCTTTAGGCGTGGCCTGCTGGCTGACCGACTCGCGCATTCCGCTGGTGCAAACCACCCTGCGCTTTGCACCGCCACCTCACGCCGACAGTTACCGCGTGCTATTTGACGGCCCCACGCAGTTCAACGCGCCCATGCACAGCCTGCAGTTCGACGCGGGTTACCTGAACTTGCCTGTGCGCCGCGACGAAGCCGCCCTGCAACGCATGCTGCAACGCGCGCTGTTGCTCACCGTGCGGCCCTACCGACGCGACCGACTGCTGGTGGAAAAAGTGCGCCAAACCCTGGCCGAACACCCCGAACACAGCCGCAACGCCGCCGACCTGGCGGCCTGGCTCAACCTGTCGGCGCGCACCTTGCACCGGCAACTCAAGGAAGAAGGCGCGAGCTTGCAGCAGCTCAAAGACGCGGTGCGCCGAGACCTGGCCATGGACCTGCTCTTGCGCACGCAACGCCCGATCAAACAAATCGCAGCCGAGGTGGGATTTCAGAACGAGAAGAGCTTCATGCGGGCGTTCAAGGGGTGGACAGGTCAAACCCCGCAAGCATTCCGAGAACACCCCTAAAGGCCATACGCCTCACTGAACTGGGGCTTTTTCGGGCAAACGCCTCAGCTGCGACTGGGTCAGTGCCGAATACAGTGGCTGACTGATCAGCCTTGAAATACCACTCGCGATCAAGGCGCTGGCCATCAAACTGAGCACCAATTCATGGCCAGTGACCATCTCCATCACAATGATGAAAGCGGTCAACGGGGCTTGCGTGACCGCCGCCAAAAAGCCCGCCATGCCCAGCGCTATCAAGGTGGGCGCGTTGGGGTACTGCATCAGCATGGCCAAGTCATTGCCCAGCGCTGCGCCAATGGCCAAAGCAGGGGCAAAGATGCCCGCGGGCACACCGGCCCAAGTGGTCAGCCAAGTCACGACCACTTTCAACAGCACATACAGGCTGGACACGTCGTCGGTGTTTTCGAGCATGGCTCGGGTGTGGGCGTAACCACTGCCAAATGTTGCACCGTGGGTGCTCAGGCCAATGATGGCGATCAGCAAACCGCAACCACCCGCAAACCAGATGGGCGACGTGCGCCGAAACGCATGCACCCAATGGGTCGAGGTGGTGTGCAACGAGTAGATCAGCAGCCGGGCAAAAAGCCCGCCAAAAATCCCACTGAGCACCGCCACCACCATGCCCGGCAACACCAAACCGAAGCTGATGTTTTCCACCCGCAGCTCGCCAAAGTGAGACTTGTTGCCGTAGGCCGATACAGCCATCATGCCGGCCAAAATAATGGCCGCCATCAACAGGCCGCTGCGGCGGTCTTCTGGGCGGCGAGACAGCTCTTCAATCGCAAACATCACACCGCCCAAGGGAGTGTTGAAAGCCGCCGCAATGCCCGCTGCGCCGCCTGCCAAGATCAGCCCCGAGTCCTTGATGGGCGAATTGGGCGACAACCAACGGCGGGCGCTGTGCATGACGCCCGCAGCAATTTGCACCGAAGGCCCCTCACGCCCCAAAGACAAGCCCGCCAACAGGCCCGATGCGGTGAGCACCACCTTCATGATGCTCAATTTCAAAGACACATAAATCGACCGGTGCTGCGGCAGCGTCTCCACCGACAAAGCGGCCATCACCTGGGGAATACCCGAGCCCGCCGTGCCCACCACAAAGCGCCGGGTGACATACACAATGGCCATGGTCAACAGCGGCGTCCACAGCAAGGGCCACCAAAAGCCATGCCGATAGACCACAAAGAAGGTGGCCAAAGCATGCTCCGACAACCAGGTGAAAGCCACCACAGTCAAGCCCGCCAAACTCGCGAACAACAACACCACCAGCCGATCCGACCACAAGCGCCAATCGGCCAGCTCTTTTTTGACAGCTTTGAAGAACTCAGGTGGGCGGTACATGCACTTTTTCCAGAGTCAAATCAAACGAGGCGCAAATCGCCCATGGCCGTGAACACCCGCGCTGCCCCGGCTTGCACCAAGGGTTCGTGAGCGGCTGGAGGCGCCGCATAAGCCCACACGGTGGCACCCGCTGCCACGCCTGCCGTGATGCCCACAGTGGTGTCTTCCACCACCAAACAGCGCGCTGGGTCGACCCGCAAATGGGCAGCAGCGGCCAAGTAAACATCGGGGTGGGGTTTGCTGCGGGGCATCTCGTGGCCGCTGAAAATGCGGCCTTCAAAAAACCCGATCAGGCCCACTTGCTTGAGCATCATCTCGACCTTGAACCGGTCTGCGCCCGATGCCACCGCAATGCTGCCTTGGCAGTGCGCGTGCAGGTGCGCCACTGCTTCGTGCACGCCTTCAATGGCGGTGATGCTTTGCGTCAAGCGCTCATTGCGCCGGGAAAAAAACTGCTCCAGCCACGCATCGGTGAGGGGCTGGCCGGTGTGGGCCTCGATGGTGGCGCGCTGGCTTTTGACGGTGTGGCCCACAAAGCGCTGCATGCACTCGGCCAGCGTCATGCGCCAGCCTTGCTCTGCAAACATGTCGCGCAGCACGCCGCAGGTGATGGCTTCGCTGTCCACCAGCACACCGTCGCAGTCAAACAAAATGGCTTCAAAGTTCATGGCGTGATCATACGAGCAGGTTTAGGGCGCACATCAAAGCACGTCGCCATCCACATAAAACCAGCGCCCCTCTTCGTGCACAAAGCGGCTGCATTCGTGTTGACGCACCGCCTTGCCACCCACCCGAAAGCGCGCCACGAATTCGACCTCGGCGGTGTCAGCACCTGTCACCCGGTGCTGTTTGATCTCCAAGCCCAACCACTTGCCACCTGTTTCGAGCGTCAGCTCGGCGGGGCGCTGGCTGCTGTGCCAAGTGGCCAGCAGATAGGACGCATTGTTCAGCACAAAGGCGCTGTAGCGCGATCGCATCAGGCTTTCGGCATCGGGGGCGTTCTGGTTGGCGTGGTGCGGGCCGCAGCAAGTGTCCAAGCTCAGTGCTTGGCCTTTGGGGGTGGTGCGACCGCAGGGGCAGTGTGTCAATTTCATGGGCTCTTTTGCAGGTCGGTGGGTTTAGCCCCGACCAACCTGAATGGTCCACCATGTCGGGGCTGAAGCCGCCGACCTACATAACACGGTCATCACGCGCCTTTGCGCGACGCGCTTTCGGCTTTGTGTTGTTCCATGGTGACGATGGGTGCCGCGGCTTTTCTCCAGGCTGTGAATCCGCCGTCGATGTGAGCCACATTGGTCATGCCCATGTCTTGCAGAGTTTTGGCGGCCAAGGCGCTGCGCCAGCCTGCACCGCAAAACAGGATGAACTGCTTGCCTTCGTCGGCGAAAACGGGCTTGAAGTAGGGCGAGGCCGGGTCCACCCAGAATTCGAGCATGCCCCGGGGCGCGAGCAAAGCGCCTGGTAAGGTGCCTTCGCGTTCGAGCTCACGCGGGTCGCGGATGTCCACGATTTGCACGGTGGGGTCGCTCAGGCGTGCTTGCACCTCGGCCACGCTGTGCGTGGTGACCTGGGCCATGGCCTCGTCGACGAGGACTTGGAATCCTTTGGTGATGGGCATGTGTGTCTCCTTGTTTTTAGGGGGATGTTTGAGTGCGGGCTGCTCGCCTGGGTCATTTGCGCCAGAAGTGCGAGCTGAACAAGACCAGCACCGACAACAACTCCAGTCGGCCCAGCAGCATGGCAAAGCTCAAAACGCCCAACTGAAAAGGATTCAGCCCGCCGTAATTGCCCGATGGCCCGACCTCGCCCAAACCGGGGCCGATGTTGTTGACGGTGGCGATCACGGCCGAAAACGCGGTCACGATGTCCATGCCGCTGAGCAGCAGCAGCATGCTCAAGCCCATGGTGGCACCGCCATAAATCAGCATGAAACCGAGCACAGCCGTCATGACCGACATGGGCATCACTGCGCCACCGAGCGTGACCGGATTGATGACCCGTGGGTGAATGATACGCACCAGCTCCCGACGCGCTTGCTTGACCAGCAAGACCATGCGCACCATCTTGATACCGCCGCCGGTGGACCCCGCGCACGAAGCAAAGCAACCCAAAAACATCAACAAGATCGGGGCAAAAACCGGCCACTGGGCGTAATCGGTGGCGGCATAGCCGGTGGTGGTGGCCAGCGACACCACATGAAATGCACTGATGCGCAGCGCCTCCAAAAAATTGTCGTACACGCCATGGGCCAACAACAACACCGTCACCAGCAAAGTGGCTGCCAGCAGGACCGCCAAATAGGTGCGAATTTCTCGGTCGCTGGTGATGGGCTGCAAGGACCGGCTGCGCAAGACGACAAAATAACGCACAAAGCTGATGCCGGCCAAACTCATGAACACAATAGCGACCCACTCGACCATGGGCGAATTGAAGTGGCCAAAACTGGCGTCGTAAGCAGAAAAGCCTCCCAAGCCCATGGTGGTGCACATGTGCATGAACGCATCGGCCCAGCTCATCCCCGCCCAGCGGTAAGCCAACAAACAAGCGCCTGAAAACAAAAAGTAAACGCCCCAAAGCCCTCGGGCGGTCTCGGAAATGCGAGGGGTGAACTTGGTGTCTTTCATGGGGCCAGGGGTTTCGGCCTTGTACAGCTGCATGCCGCCCAAACCCAACATGGGCAACACGGCTACCACCAGCAGCATGATTCCCAGTCCCCCGATCAGCTGCAAAAAGCAGCGCCAGATGTTCACCGAGACAGGCAAGTGGTCCAGCCCCGACAATGCCGTGGCCCCGGTGGCTGTGAGCGCACTCATGGCTTCAAAGTAGGCCTTAAACCAAGTGATCTCGGGCACCAAAAACATGAGCGGCAATGCCGAAAACGCGGGCAACACCAACCACACCAAGTTGACCAGCAAGAAGCCGTCTTTGGTGTGCAACTCGCGCCGGTGGCGCTGCGTGGCAGCGGCCAAGGCCAGCCCGCTGACGGCCGTCAGGCCAAAGCCCAGCAGCCAGATCCATTGCCGGTCGTGGTGGTCTTCAAACCAGGCCCAGATGCCAGGCACCAAAAAGGCGATCGAAAAGGCAACCAAAATGCGTGCCAACAAGGACAGCACGGGGAAAAAAGTCTTGCGCATCAACCAAAGAAGGTCGCACTGACCTGAAAGAGTTTCTCCACCGCACGCACATCGCTTTTGTTGGGGATGAACAAGATGATGTGGTCATCGGCCTCGATCAGGGTGTCGTGGTGCGGCATCAGGACTTCGGACTTCTTGCCCTCGCCGCGCACAATCGCCCCCATGCTCACGCCTTTGGGCAGCTTGACTTCCTCGACACGCCGGCCCACCAGCTTGGAGGTCTTGATGTCGCCGCGCGCAATGCCCTCCAAGGCCTCTGCTGCGCCCCGGCGCAGGCTGTGCACCGCCGCCACATCGCCCCGGCGCAGGTGCGCCAGCAACTCGCCGATCACGGTTTGCGCGGGCGAAATCGCGATGTCGATGGTGCTGCCTTGCATCATGTCGGCATAAGCGCGGCGGTTGATCAGGGCCATGACGCGCCGCGCGCCCATGCGTTTGGCCAGCATAGCGGACATGATGTTGTCCTCGTCGTCGCTGGTCAGGGCCAGGAACAAATCCATATCGCCCACGTTTTCTTCCTGCAGCAAGTCCTCGTCTGCCCCATCGCCGTTCAGGATCAGTGTGCTCGACGGCAATTGGCTGGCCAGGTATTCGCAGCGTTTTTTGTCGCTCTCGATCAGCTTCACGTCGTAACGGTCTGCCACGCTGCGGGCCAGTCGCAGGCCCACCTTGCCTCCACCCGCCAACATCAAACGCTGAACCGGTTGGTCCGTTTTGTGGATGCCAGACAACACGATGGGAATCGTGCGGGTGTCGGCCAGCACAAAGACCTCGTCGCCCGGCAAGATGCGGGTCTCGGGCAAGGCCTCCACTTGGGCGTCTTGTCGGTAAAGGGCGACCACGCGCATCTCGGCATGTGGCAAGCGCTCACGGAATTCGGAAATGGTGTGGTTCACCAACAAGCTGCCTGCGCCCGCCCTGACCACAATCAAGCTGACACGCCCCTCGGCAAACTCAAGCACCTGCAAAGCTTCGGGGTACTGGATGAGTTGCTCGATGTAGCGCATCACCGACTCTTCAGGGCAGATCACATGGTCCACCGCAAAACCGGATTTGCCCAGCAGCGCATCGCCTTCGTTGAATTCAGGCGAACGCAGGCGGGCAATGGTGGTGGGCACATTGAAGAGGTCGTGAGCGATCTTGCAAGTCACCAAATTCGACTCATCGGCCGCAGCGCAAGCAATGACCATGTCGGCATCTTGGGCC
>NZ_CALBEX010000149.1 GCF_937889215.1 uncultured Limnohabitans sp. | reverse complement strand
TTCACAAAGGCTTCGCCAAATGTCTTGCCCACGCCCATGACTTCGCCCGTGGACTTCATCTCAGGGCCGAGGATGGTGTCGACGCCAGGGAACTTCACGAAGGGAAAGACGGCTTCTTTCACGCTGAAATACGGGGGTGTCACTTCTTTCGTGATGCCTTGCGACGCCAGAGACTGGCCGGCCATGCAACGCGCCGCCACCTTGGCCAACTGAATACCGGTAGCTTTGGAGACATAAGGCACAGTGCGTGAGGCGCGTGGGTTGACTTCCAGCACATAGATCACGTCTTGGCCATCCACATGCTGGATGGCGAACTGTACGTTCATCAAACCGACCACGTTCAAAGCACCAGCCATGGCGGCCGATTGGCGCTTGAGTTCGTTGACGGTTTCAGCCGACAACGAGTAAGGCGGCAAAGAGCAAGCAGAGTCACCGCTGTGGACACCCGCTTGTTCGATGTGTTCCATCACGCCACCGATGAAGGTCTTGCCTTCGGGGTCGCGCAGGCAGTCCACATCACACTCAATGGCGTCGTTCAGGAAACGATCTAGCAAAACAGGCGAGTCGTGCGACACCTTGACCGCTTCGCGCATGTAGCGCTCCAGGTCGCGTTGCTCGTGCACGATTTCCATGGCACGGCCACCCAACACATAACTGGGGCGCACTACCAAGGGGTAACCCAAGGCTGCGGCCTTTTCCAGCGCTTCTGGCTCTGTGCGTGCCGTGGCGTTGGGGGGCTGACGCAAACCGAGGTCTTGCAGTAATTTTTGGAAACGCTCACGGTCTTCGGCCGCGTCGATCATGTCGGGGCTGGTGCCGATGATGGGCACGCCAGCGGCTTCCAGGTCCAGTGCCAATTTCAAAGGTGTTTGACCGCCGTATTGAACGATGACGCCGGTTGGCTTTTCCTTGTCGACGATTTCAAGCACGTCTTCCAAAGTGACGGGTTCAAAGTACAAGCGATCCGAGGTGTCGTAGTCGGTCGACACCGTCTCGGGGTTGCAGTTGACCATGATGGTTTCGTAACCGTCTTCGCGCATGGCCAAGGCGGCG
>NZ_CALBEX010000148.1 GCF_937889215.1 uncultured Limnohabitans sp. | reverse complement strand
CCGGTGTGGGTTACGCCCGCAAGCCCCCGGTGTGGATGCAGCCCGGCGACACCATCGAAATCGACATCGAGGGTGTCGGCGTTTTGCGCAACCAGGTGGGCCTGTTGGCGCTCTGACATGGCCAGCGCTTGGCCGCTTGGCGGGGGCAGTTTCGGCCCCTCAATCGATCTGCAGTTGCCGTGCGTTTTCAGACACAGAAATCGAGGTTTTCCGGTAATGCGCCGTGAGCAACTGCACCGCCTCGTCGGTGCGCCCATCGATGGCCGCGTCAAACAAGGCTTGGTGCTCGTCGTGCTCGTGCCGCTGGGTGAAGTTGCGGCTGGCCGCGATCTGCCGGTAACGGTAGGCCTCACCGGTCAAGGTGGCGCAAAAGTCGCGCAGCCAACGCGAGGGGCAGTTGGCCAGCAAGCGGGTGTGAAACTCGCGGTGCAGCGCTTCCCACTGCGGGTTGGGCACGTAATGGTCGACCGCCAAAGACCGTGGCGTGCGCGAAAGTTTGTGCAGCAACAGCACCAGCGCCTCTTCCCACTCGGGCGTGCGCGCCGCCAGCGATTCGCGCAGGGCCAGGCTCTCGACTTGGCAGCGCGTGTCGGTCAGCACCGTCAAGTCTTCCCAGCGCAGCGCAGCCACCTGAAAACCACGTTGGTCGTTGCGCGTGACCAGGCCCTCGGCCGACAAGCGGTTGAGCGCCTCACGCACCGGGCTGGCACCCACCTCGTAACGCCGACTCACGGCGTCCACCCGCAATTTGGCCTCGGGCTTGTAGACCCCGTCCATGATGTCCGAGCGCAAAGCGTCATAGACTGCACTGGCACGGGTCGTGCCGGTGGCGTCGTCGGACTGGGGACTGAGGGCGGGTTTTCTGGCCATGGTTTATCGATTAAAAACTGATTTTATAGGACGGATCATGAAGAACATCACCCGAGACAACCTGACCGACACAGTCAAAAGCAGCTTTGCCCAGATCGACGACGAACGCCTGCGCCATCTGGTCAACCGCTTGACGCACCACTTACACGCCTTCGCACACGAAACCCAACTCACGCACGAAGAGTGGCGTGAAGGCATCGCTTTTTTGCACCGCGCCGCCGAGATCAGCAGCCCCTCGCGCAGCGAGTTCACCCTGATGTCTGACGTGCTGGGCCTGTCCTCGCTGGTCGATTTGTTGGCCGCCCGCCCCGGTGCCACCGAAGGCAGCGTGTTGGGACCTTTTCACACCCGGGGTTCGCCCTGGATGGACAGCGGCAGCAGCCTGATCGGCGCGAACGCGGGCGAGGCGGTCTTGATCCGCGGCCAGGTGACCGATGTGAACGGCCAGCCTTTGCGCGAGGCGAGCCTCGACTTTTGGCAAAACGCCGACAACGGCATGTACTGGCAAATGGACGACAGCCAGCCGCAAGACAATCTGCGTTGCCAGATCAAAGTGCAGGCCGACGGCCGCTTTGAGCTGGCCACCATCCGGCCCCAACCCTATTTGGTGCCCACCGATGGGCCCGTGGGCGAATTGCTACGCGTCTCGCACCGCGATGCGTGGCGGCCAGCGCATTTCCACATCACCGTGAAGGCCCCCGGTCACCGCAGCTTGATCACCGAAGTGTTTGACGAGTCCGACCCCTGGCTGGACAAGGATGCTGTGTTTGGCGTGCGCGCCTCTTTGGTGTGCCATTACCAAACCGAATCCGACCCGGCCACGGCCGCCCGCATGGGCCTGCCCGCCCAGTACAAGGCCATTGACCTGCCGATCCGTTTGGCCCCACAAGACTGATCGCCAGATCGCGGTTTCTTTTTTTCAACCCCTGCAAGCACCCCCATGGCAAACACCCTCCAGGTTGACATCCTCATCGCGGGCGGCGGCCCATTCGGCCTCATGTTGGCCATTGAGCTGGGGCGGCGCAACATCCGCTGCCTTTTGGTCGATGCCAAGCCCGGCACTGCCTTCAACCCGCAAGCCAATGCCACCCAGGCCCGGACCATGGAGCACTTTCGCCGCCTGGGCTTTGCCCAAGAAATCCGCAGCATGGGCCTGCCCCCCGACCACGCCACCGACATTGCTTACCTGACGCGTTTCAGCGGCACCGAACTGGCCCGTTTGCGCTTGCCCACGGCAGCGGCAGCACCACAGGCCATCAAAAACATGTCGGGTTCATGGAGTGCGGCCGAATTGCCCCACCGCGTTTCGCAAAAATACGTCGAAGTCAATTTGCACCGACACGCCCAAGCGCAAGCCAGCGTAGACATGCGTTACGGCTGGCAATTGATGGCGTTCACCGACCACGGCGAGGGCATCGAAGCGACGGTGCAATCGGTGGATGGCTTGCAATCGTTGCAGGTGCAGGCGGCTTACATGGTGGGCGCTGACGGCGCTCGCAGCATGGTGCGCAACCAGTTGGGCATCGCCTGGGGCGGTGCTTCGGGTTTCAAGCGCAAATTCATGGGCGGCAAGATGCTGGCGGTCTACCTCAAAGCACCCGAGTTTTATGCCCGCAACCCCAATGACCGGTCGTGGATGTATGTGGTGGTCAACCCGCAACTGCGGGCCTTCATCATGTCGGTGGACGGGGTCAGCGAATTTGCTTTTCACATTCAGATGGCCGACGACGCGGCCACCGAGGCCTTGACCGAGGCCGATGCAAGGCGCTGGTTCTCGCTGGCTTTCGGCCAAGACATGGACATTGAAATATTGTCCATGGCCACTTGGTTGGCCGGCCATGCGCTGGTGGCCGAATCGTTTCAAAAAGGCCGCGTGTTCCTGGGTGGAGATGCAG
>NZ_CALBEX010000147.1 GCF_937889215.1 uncultured Limnohabitans sp. | reverse complement strand
TGAGCACCACCATGGCCTTTGTGCGCATGCTCGGCGGCTTGCTCAAAGACACGCAACTCGGCCCGCGCATCGTGCCCATCGTGGCCGACGAGGCGCGCACTTTCGGCATGGCCAACCTGTTCAAGCAGGTGGGCATTTACAGCAGCGTGGGCCAGCGTTACGCGCCCGAAGACATCGGCTCGGTGCTGAGCTACCGCGAAGCCACCGACGGCCAAATTCTTGAAGAGGGCATCAGCGAAGCAGGCGCGATCGCCAGCTGGACGGCGGCGGCCACCAGCTACAGCGTGCACGGCCTGGCCATGTTGCCCTTCTACATTTATTACTCAATGTTCGGCTTCCAGCGCGTGGGCGACGCCATCTGGGCCGCAGCCGACCAACGCGCCCGGGGCTTTTTGCTGGGCGCCACATCGGGCCGCACCACCTTGGGCGGCGAAGGCTTGCAGCACCAGGACGGCAGCAGCCACTTGGTGGCGGCCACCATCCCCAACTGCAAGGCCTACGACCCGGCGTTTGCGTGCGAGCTGGCGGTGATTTTGGACGCGGGCATGCGCGAGATGGTCGAGCAGCAAGCTGATGTTTTTTATTACGTCACCTTGATGAACGAAAACTACGCGCAGCCCGATTTGCCTGCGGGCGTCGAGTTCGATGTGTTGCGCGGAGGCTACCGATTTGGCGTGTACGGCCCCAGCGATGCTGCCCAGCGCGTGACCTTGCTCGGCTCTGGCGCGATCTTGACCGAAGTGGTCAAGGCCGCGCAGCAACTGGCCGCGCAAGGCGTGGGCGTCGAGGTGCTGAGCATCACCAGCTGGAGCGAACTGGCACGCGATGGCATGGCGCTTGAGCATCTCGCAGATGCGGGTCCAACAGCGGTTGTTGGCGCTGGCGTTGGACATTTGGCAAGTCTGTTGTCGGCCACCCAAGGCCCCGTGATTGCCGCCACCGACTACGTGCGCGCCGTGCCCGAGAGCGTGCGCGCCTTCGTGCCCGAAGGCCGCCGCTACCGCACGCTGGGCACCGACGGCTTTGGCCGCAGCGACACGCGGGCCGCACTGCGGCGCTTCTTTTCGGTGGACGCCAACAGCATCGCGCAAGCGGCGTTGCTGGCGCTGGCGGGGTGATGTTTTTTGCAGGTCGGCGCCTTCAGGTCCGACGATGCGGCCCTGTTCATCTTGCGTTTGAAAATGTCTCTTCGCGCGATGGCGGCGTGTCAGGCCACAAACACCAGACCTGTGCCGGGGGGCACCGAACCTTTTAGGCAACGACCCGACCGAACCAAAGTTTGAATGTGCGCCATGCGACCAAGGTCCATGGCGCGGACCGAACGGGTGTCGCTCATTTGCCCATTGGCGGGCCGGGTGTCCGACCATAATCTGCATTCCTCAACCCACCCGGAGTGCGCCATGCTCGACCCACAAGCCCAAGCCCTGATGACCCTGTTGAGCGAAAAGGGCATTCCGCCGGTGTACACACAAACGCCCCCCGAGGCCCGCGACGCCTACCGGGCGCGGCGCACCTTCACCCAGCCCGATGCGCCCGAGGTGGGGCGCGTGCAGGACTTGCATTTCAAGCATTCGGACGTGGACATTGCCGTGCGGGTTTACCACCCGAGTGGGGCCACGCCAGACATCCCGGCGCTGGTTTATTTGCACGGCGGGGGCTGGACCATTGGCGATCTGGACACGCACGATGTGCTGTGCCGCAGCCTGTGCCAGCAGGGCCATGGCGTGGTGGTGGCGGTGGACTATCGGCTGGGGCCAGAGCACAAATTTCCGGCGGCCTACGACGACGCGGTGGCGGCCTGGCAGTGGGTGGCTTCGCAAGCGGCCGCTTTGGGCATTGACCCTGCTCGCATTGCCATCGGCGGCGACAGCGCAGGCGGCAATTTGGCTGCAGCGGCCTGTTTGGGCTTGCGTGATCTGGGCCTCAAGCCGGTCATGCAATTGCTGATTTACCCCAGCACCCTCATGGCACCTGACACGGCTTCTTACCAAGCCAATGGTCAAGGCTACATGCTCACGCGTGAGTCCATGGCCTGGTATTCGGGCAACTACCTGCGCGGCCATCAAGACGCCCAAGACTGGCGCGCTTCGCCGCAGCTGGCCACCAGCCATGCAAACTTGCCGCCCGCTTTCGTGTTGACGGCAGGGTTTGATCCTTTGCGCGATGAAGGCCTCTTGTACGCCGATGCCTTGAGCCAAGCGGGTGTGCCATCGCAATACATTTGTTTTGAGCGGCAAATTCACGGCTTCATCACCATGGGCCGGGTGCTGCAAGAGGCCAACTCGGCCGTGGCCTTGTGCGCCCACGCGCTGCGCACGGCTTGGGCCAAGGGCTGAAGTCAAGGCCTGCGGCTCCTGGGTGCGCGTGACTTGTTTTGAAAAGTCGCTTCGCGAAAAGCGCAAATGTCGGACCGTAAAGGCCACGACCTACGGGTACATGTCGGACCATAAAGGCCCCGACCTACTGGATTTGGGGCCTTGGTTTGTGGGTGTTTTGTAGGTCGGTGCCTTCAGGTCCGACGTGATCGCGGTGCTCCGCCGCCGCTTGAAAAGTCGCTTCGCGAAAAGCACAAATGTCGGACCGTAAAGGCCACGACCTACGGGGGGCATGTCGGACCCTAAAGGCCGCGACCTACGGGCTTGTGGGCCTTGAGGGTCTCATGGGAATTCAGCTTTGCACTACGGCGAGGTACGCCCGGCGTGTTTCGGGGCTGACGGCTTCGAGCGCTTGCTCGTAGCGGGTTTGGTGCTGTTTCACCATGCGGGCCGAGGCGATGGTCTTGGAGCGGCAAAACCAGTGGCAGGTGTGCTGCATCAAGAACATCTCGCCCATCATGCGAAACGAGCGTTCTTTGGTGGACAAGCCTTGCAGGTTGCTCACCGCCCGCTCAATGCCTTGGGCTTGCACTTCGAGCATGCGGCGCATGTCAAATGTGGCCTTGGCTGAAAGTTGGTCGATGTAGGGCAGCGCCACTTTGAAGCCCCGCGCCATGGGCGCTGGCAGTTTGGCAAATTCGCGTGCCAGGTTTTGGAACTCGTTGGCCATTTGTTGCTCGGCCTGTTCTTGCAGTTGCATGATTTGTTGCTGACGCGCCAAGTCGGTCTCGCCCAGCGCCCGCATGTAGGCCCCGGTGAGTTGGGCCATGTGCTTTTCGATATGATAGGGACGCAATTGCTCGGCCAGCAAGGCGGTGCGTTTGCGCTGGCCTTGGATATTGAGCCAGTGAATGCCTGTGGCCAAAATGAAGAGCAGGCTGATGAGTTCCATAAGCGGCAAGGTGTCCGGGTCGGTGTGAGCAAGCCCTCAAGTGTAGTGAGCCTGGTGCGCGGGCTTCGATCAACTGGGCCTTGTCCCCTCCACATGAAGCTTGTATTGCATTCGGCGCGTGGTGGCCTGAAAACTACCCATTTGGAGTGCGCACTCTAAAGTTCGGATTTTCCCTTGCCATGGCGGGTCCATGCTGTTCCAATTGCTGCATTGCAACAAAACTTCTCTAAGGAACAACCATGAACTTCAACGCTGAACAATTCACCGCCACCCAGCAAGCCAACCTGACCGCTGCCGCCAACCTGTCGCAAACCGCTTTTGCCGGTTTTGAGCGCTTGGTAGAACTGAACATGGCCGCTGGCAAAGCTGCTGTGGGCGAGTCTTTCTCCAACATGCAAGCCCTGATGGCCGCCAAGACGCCTCAAGACCTGATGGCTGTGCAAGCCGCTTTGGTGCAGCCCGCTTTCGAGAAGTCGGTTTCTTATGGCCGTCACATTGCTGACATCGCCAACAGCACCGGTGCCGAGTTCACCAAGGCCGTTGAAGGCAAAATGGCCGAGTCCGAGCAAGCCGTCAAAAGCTTGGTCGAAAACAGCCTGAAAAACGCACCAGCCGGTTCTGACGCCGCTGTCGCCGTGATCAAGACAGCCTTCGAAGCCAGCCAAACCGCTGCCGAAACCCTGAAAAAAGTGGCCAAACAAGCCGCTGACAGCGCCGAAGCCAGCATGAAGGCTGCTGCTGCCCAAGCCGAAGCTTCGGTCAAGTCCGCCATGAGCAAGGCCAAAGCCAAGGCTTGAGCTTCGCCTTATTGAGCCGGCCCTGAACTCAGGTACGGCTTCCTACAATCAGGGTGTCTTCGGACACCCTTTTTGTTGTGCGCCCAGCATGGGCGCACACCTGCGGGTGCAAGTCCCGCTGCGA
>NZ_CALBEX010000146.1 GCF_937889215.1 uncultured Limnohabitans sp. | reverse complement strand
CTTTGTCGCGCATGAGCGCCGAGCAAAGCCAATCCTGGCTCGCGCCACAACTCATTGTGAACGGCTTTCAGTTTCCGTTTAAATCCGGTGTCGGCAGCCTGACGGTCGCATTCACCGGCTGAGCACGCCGGCTTCGTTGAACTTCCTTTGAATCGAATTGGGGTGCTCGTTCTGTAGGGCACGGATGGGTCCTGGGCGAGCGTGCTTTGGGATGATGCGTGTGAGTCAGCTCTGGGGTCTGGCGCTGCTGTGGCCTTTTGCGTTACAAATCGCCTTGCCTGTGTGAGAAGCAAGCGCGACAGTGGCAATAACTTGCCGGTCAACCCACTGCCGCGCCCCGAGGCCCTACTGGAGAGCAACGTTGCGCACGTAGTATTTCACGAAGCGGGCGTGGCTGTCCAGACCATGGTTTTCACGCGCATGGGCATGAACGCCCATGCAAACAGACCAACCGCCACCGAGGTCCTTTTTGTGCGCCCGCTGTCGCTGCACGGTCCTCATCTGCAGCCACTGCGACCGTGGTCAGCGCTATTGCAGCACCGATTGTTCGGGTCAAGCAAGAACTTGCGCCCAGCGCGCTGCCGGCAGGCGTTATCAGGACAGCCGAAAGGGCCGTCATGCCCATGCCCAACGCCAGAGACGATGGAAGGCGTGTGCAAAAAAAGTGACGCATCAGGGTAGCCCACCACTGCCCGCTGCTGATTTACTCCCCCTTGACAAAGCAACAGCCTCGCAACCAGCCACAAATCGGAGTTGCAAGTGCCACTTTTGTGGCCGTGCGGTTTCCGTTTTCGTTCGCCAGGGCTTTCTGGGCTGTCGCTTTCGTCCCCCATCGAAGCGAACCTTAAGGAGTGCCGATTTACATGACTATTGCCCCTGATCTGACAGCGCAAATCCTGCGCTACCACCACGCCGAGCGCTGGCCGGTGGGAACGATTTCATCCCAACTGAACGTGCACCGCGAGACCGTCATCCGCGTTCTCACGCAAGCCGGCGCCTCGCCCATCATTCCCGCCCAGCGCCCCTCGGGCGTGACCCCCTATCTGCCCTTCATCGAGCAGACCTTAAAGCAGTTCCCCAATCTCACTGCCAGTCGCTTGCACGCCA
This sequence comes from uncultured Limnohabitans sp., assembly GCF_937889215.1. Taxonomy (GTDB): domain Bacteria; phylum Pseudomonadota; class Gammaproteobacteria; order Burkholderiales; family Burkholderiaceae_C; genus Limnohabitans_A. Next base: position 3,081 of record NZ_CALBEX010000146.1, on the reverse strand, counting down.
TGGTCGTGGAGCGTGGCTATGGCGGTCGCCCTGACCACTTCCGCCACCTCATCGCCAGGCACCGCCCGCGCCCCCCAGCCGAGGCCTACTTGCGCCTGCGCACCTTGCCCGGCGAACAATGCCAATGCGATTGGGGTCACTTTGGTCACATCCAGATCGGCCAAGCCAAACGGCCATTGATGGCTTTTGTGATGGTTCTGTCCTGGTCCAGACGCATCTTTCTGCGTTTCTTCCTGGGCGCACACATGGAGAACTTCCTGCGCGGCCACGTCCAGGCCTTTGAATCCTGGGGCGCGGTGCCCAGGGTCACTTTGTACGACAACCTGAAGAGCGCCGTGCTCGAGCGCAAGGGGCAGGCCATCCGTTTCAACCCCGTAGTGCTGGCACTCGCGGCGCATTACCATTTCGAGCCACGCCCTGTGGCACCTGCACGGGGCAATCAGAAGGGCCGCGTAGAGCGCTCGATTCGCTACATCCGTGACAACTTCTTTGCCGCGCGCACCTTCACCGACATCGACGACCTCAACGCACAGGCCGATGCCTGGGTGGTTGGAGCGTCGAGCCAGCGCCCCTGCCCCGAAGACACCAAGCTGTCGGTGCAGGAGGCCTTCGAGCAGGAGAAGAGCCACCTGATGGCGCTACCCGCAACCCCGTTTAGTTGCGACGAGCTGCGGGGTGTGTCTGCCGGCAAGACCCCTTACGTGCGGTTCGATCTGAACGACTACTCGATTCCTCACACCCATGTGCAGCGTAGCCTCACCGTGCACGCCGACCTCAGTGTTGTACGCATTCTGGACGGCCAACAGGTGCTGGCCACCCACCGGCGTTGCTGGGACAAGGGCCAGCAAATCGAGGTCGAGGCCCACCTGGAGGATCTGGTGCGGCACAAGCGAGCCGGGCGTGCCCACCGTGATACCGACCGCCTGGTGCACGCCATTCCTCAGGTTCAGGCCTTGCTCAATGAGGCCGCCAAGCGGGGGGAACCGCTGGGGCGCACCGCCAGCCAGTTGCAGGAGCTGCTTGATGTGCATGGGCGCACGCAGATGACGGCCGCCGTTGCGGATGCCCTCAATCGCGGCGTGCCACACCCCAATGCCGTTCGCATGGCATTGGAGCGCCAACGCCAGGCGCAAACCCCACCCCCGCTGGGCGTGGACCTTCCTGAACATGTGCGTGCCCGTGACATCGCGGTGCGCCCCCACAGCCTGGATGGCTACGACCAACTTCTTGGAGACCACGACGATGCAAACGACTGATCCAACCCTACTTAAACGCCGCGCCCAGGCCCTGCAACTGCACGGATTGCTGTCAAACTGGAGTTCATGTTCGACAGAGCCCTGGGTGGCCACTTTGCTGGACTGGGAGGAGCAAGAGAATGCCCGCCGTTCCATGGAACGGCGCCTGCACAGTGCGCACATCGGGCGTTTCAAGCCCTTGACCGACTACGACTGGCGCTGGCCCGAGCAGATTGACCAGGGGGCCGTGAGCGAGTTGATGACGCTGCAGTTCCTGCAGAGCGCCAGCAACGCCATCTTGGTGGGACCCTCCGGAGTCGGCAAGACCACCATCGCCCAGAATATTGCGCATCAGGCGGTGCTGCAGGGGCACACCGTCATGTTCACCACCGCCGGCAAGCTGCTCGGCGAGCTCGCCAGCCTGGACAGTGATTCGGCCTTGCGCACTCGGCTGCGTCATTACGCAAGGCCTTCACTGTTGGCTATTGACGAGGTCGGGTACCTCTCATATTCAAGTCGCTATGCCGATCTGCTGTTTGAGTTGATCAGCCGCCGCCACGAGCAAAAAAGCACGCTCATCACCACCAACAAGTCCTTCGCAGAATGGAACGAAGTGTTCCCCAACGCGGCCTGTGTGGTGGCACTGGTGGACCGGCTGGTCCACCATGCTGAAATCATTGGTATTAAGGGCCAGTCATACCGGCAGAAGGAGGCGCAGGAACAGGCCAAGGCACGCGCTGGTAAGCGTAAAACCTCAAAGGGTAAGCCATGAGGACATGGCATCAGCCGTCAGGCTTGTCAGCAGGGCTACCGTTCACGGTGGATGCCACCTGGACGCCGGAGCAAGCATTGGCGGTGTGGGAGTTGCTGGATGACCTGCGCGACCGCATTTGGACTCATTACGGCTTGGTCATCCAGAACCAGTTACGCGAACAGCACATTACCAATGACGCACTTGATGACTATGACCAGGATTTGCCGTTCTGAATAACGACGAACTTTCAACCCCCAACAATCAGGGCCCCTAACGGGGCCTTATCTATTAGTGGCGCCGTGGGTACCGGAGTTGGACGCCAATTTATGCCGCCATTTACTGACGCCATATTTCTACGGATTTAGACCGCCGCCAACAATCGACCGTGATCGAGAAAACCGGCGGGAATTTCGGCCTGGGCCTTGTATTGGCATGTGCCGAAATCGGTGTGCCGGTCGAGTTGGCCGTTGGTTTGTCATTCAGCCCGCTCAAGCGGCGCTGTCTGGAGTCATTCGGTGCCACCCTGATCGGGGTCGATCGCTTGAAGCAGGGTGCCACCCCGCGCGAAGTGGTGGAGTGGCATTTGGCCAATGCTGCGGAGCTGGGCAAGAAATACTATTACACGGATCAATTCAATAATCGCGGTAGCCTTGATGCGCATGAACTGGAAACCGGCCCTGAAATTGTGAGCCAGCTCAAAGCGTGGCCGGACGTGGATATCCTTACCTTCGTCAGTTGTGCGGGCACCGGTGCCCATTTGACCGGCATAGCCCGTGGCTTGCGCCATGCCGGTTACCAAACCAATGTGGTGCTGGTAGAGCCTGCCGGATGCGATAGCCGGGCCGGGGTATTTGTCGATCACCGGCTGGAAGGCATGGCCGTTGGTGTCAAGCCACCCTTGCTCGATTGGGATCTTGTGTCGGAAACCATGTACATCGATCAGGACACCATGCTGGCAGCACAACACCGCTTTGCGGCACAGCATGGCTATTTCGTCGGCAATACCTCGGCAGCATGTATCGCGGTGGCGCAAGAACTGAAAGGCCGCAGCAACAACCGGCACAAAGTGTTTACTATCGCCTATGACCATGG
>NZ_CALBEX010000145.1 GCF_937889215.1 uncultured Limnohabitans sp. | reverse complement strand
CAATGGAGGTGCGTGCCTACCGAGAAAAGCCTGGCGCCAAGCCTGGCCACAAAAGCTCTGCCCAAGACCTCTGGCGGCATTTGACGGTGAGCACCTCTTCGGTGCACTCTTCCCGATAAATGGGTTTGGCGAGAGATGTGTATTGGGTCATGCATTTATGGCATGGGTTTCAGGGTACACCCTGAGCCATCTCTGACAACAAACTGACTATATTTGATGGCGGCTATCTAGTCGGCACAATTTGTGCATTTCGCTAAGGCTTTTCTTGTCGCTTTGCACGCGGGTGGTGCATCGTTAAGATGCAAGCCCTGCTTCGTTAAAGCCTAGGGAAGCTCCTAGGCGCTTGATTTGCAGTTTTGGCATTTAATCAATGGGTGGCGTTTTGCTACTCAAAAATTTAGAAGAGGATTCAATTCATGAAAAAAATCACACGCACTGTGGTGGGTACCTTGTTGGCAACAGCAGGCCTTTTGGCCGTGACTTCGGCCATGGCCGGCAAAACCCTGGACCAAATCAAGCAGCGCGGACAAGTTGTCTGTGGTGTCAACACGGGTTTGGCCGGTTTTTCTGCGGCTGACTCCAGCGGCAATTGGTCTGGCCTGGATGTGGACCACTGCCGTGCCGTAGCCGCTGCCGTGCTGAGCGATGCGACCAAAGTCAAATACGTGCCCTTGACTGCACAGCAGCGCTTCACCGCCTTGCAGTCCGGTGAAATTGATGTGCTCGCCCGCAACACCACCAACACACTGAACCGCGATGGCTCTTTGGGCCTGCACTTCATCGGTGCCAACTACTACGACGGCCAAGGCTTCATGGTGCCCAAAGGCAAGATCACCAGCGCCAAACAACTCAAGGGCGCCACAATCTGCGTGCAGTCCGGCACCACCACAGAGAAGAACCTGACGGACTTCTCCCGTGCCAACAAGCTGAACCTCAAGCCCGTGGTGTTTGAAAAAGTTGAAGCCGCTACCGGTGCTTATTTTGCTGGCCGTTGCCAGGCATACACCACTGATGCATCAGGTTTGGCATCGGTTCGCGCCAAGGAAGCCAAAGACCCTGCAGCCCACGTCATCTTGGCTGATCTGATCTCCAAAGAACCCCTGGGCCCGATGGTGCGCCGTGGTGATGATGAGTGGTTTGCCATCAACAAGTGGGTGTTGGCCGGTTTGATCGAAGCCGAAGAGTACGGCATCACCCAAGCCAATGTGGACCAGATGAAGACTAGTGACAACCCACAAGTGGGCCGTTTGTTGGGTGCCACCGAAGACTTGGGCAAGCACCTGGGCCTGGACAAAGAATGGTTGGCTCGCGCCATCAAAACCACCGGCAACTACGGTGAAATTTTTGAGCGCAACGTTGGCCCCAAGACCTCCATCAACTTGCCGCGTGGCTTGAACAACCAATGGAACAAAGGCGGCTTGATGTACGCTTCGCCACTGCGTTGATCACCTGCCTTTTCTGAAGGTACTGGATACGCCCCTTTAAGGGGCGTATCTTTTATCACCCCGTTATTTTTCAGGCAGTTTTCATGTCCCATTTCTCCATGATCGAGGCCCGGCCCTTGCCCGGCAAGAAAAGCCGATCCATTTCGTGGCAAAGCCGCGAAGGGCGTTCGGTCATTTACCAGATCGTCGCGATTCTTTCTGCATTGGCCCTGGTTGGCTTGTTGGTGCGCAATACGCTGACCAACATGCGTTTGCGTGGCATCCAGAGTGGCTACGATTTTTTGCTTCAACCGTTTGGCTTTGACATCAGCGAGACGGTGATCGAGTACACGTACAGCAGCACATACTTTGTGGCCTTTGCCATCGGCATGCTCAACACATTGAAGGTGGCCGTGATCGGCATTGCGCTGGCCACCGTGCTCGGCGTATTGGTCGGGGTAGGGCGTTTTTCGGCCAACTTTTTGGTGCGCAAAATCTGTTATGCCTACGTTGAATTTTTCCGCAACGTGCCGGTTTATCTGCAACTGCTGATTTGGTATCTGGTGTTCACCGAGATGCTGCCCACTTTGGACAACGCTTGGAAAGCAGGCCATTTCTTCTTGAGCAAGAACGGCATTTCTTTCCCTTGGCCCGTGTGGCAGTTGGGCCAGTCACTGGCCTTGGTTGGTTTGGGTTTGGGTGTGGCTTTTGCCCTTTATTACCGCCGTTTGGCGCGGGCCCATTTTGACCGCACCGGAAACACCCGTCCCGTGTGGGCTGTGTCGCTGGCGGTCACGCTGGCCTTGGGCGTGTTGGGTTGGTTGGTCGGAGGCGCGCCTACCGAATGGGACTTGCCCACAAAAGGTGACTTCCAGATCGAAAATGGTGGTGCTTTCAGCCCCGAATTCATAGCCCTGCTGTGTGGCTTGGTGTTTTACACCGCGTCCTTCATTGCCGAAGTCGTGCGCTCAGGCATCGCCTCGGTGTCGCTGGGTCAACACGAGGCGTCTGCCTCTTTGGGCCTGAGCAAAAGCCAATCCATGCGCCTTGTTGTGCTGCCCCAGGCCTTGCGCGTGATCATTCCGCCGCTGACCAGCCAGTACCTGAACCTGACCAAGAACTCGTCTTTGGCCGTGGCCATTGGCTACCCGGAACTGGTCTCAATCGCGAACACAACGCTCAACCAAACAGGCCGCGCCATTGAAGCGCTGTCGCTGGTCATGCTCGTGTATCTCACGCTGTCTCTTCTCACTTCGGCCCTCATGAACTGGTTCAATGCCAGTGCCGCCATCCAGGAGCGCTGACATGACCATTGTTTTTAAATCGACCGAAGCGCGGCCCATGCCCGGCCGCAGCACAGGCCCTGTCGCTTGGTTGCGTGGGAATCTTTTTTCCAGTCCCAGCAACAGCCTTTTGTCGCTGTTCTTGTTGGCATTGGTTCTGTCGGCGTTGGCTTCCTCTATGGATTGGGCGCTTTTGCAAGCTGTCTTTGGCAGCAACTTGCAAGCCTGTAACGACGTACGCGGTACAGGGGCTTGCTGGGGCGTGATCTCCGAAAAAGGCCGCTTGATCGTGATGGGTCGGTACCCCGAAGTCGAGCACTGGCGTCCGGTGATCGCCACCGCCCTCATGTTGGGCGTGGTGGTCATAAGTTGCATGCCGCGTTTCTGGAACAAGGCCTTGCCTTGGATCTGGCTCGTCATGTTGGCTGTGTATTTTGTGCTCATGAAGGGCGGCTTTTTTGGCCTGACCGAGGTCGACACCGACCAATGGGGCGGCTTGCCGCTCACGGTCATGCTCACCGTGATCTCCATGACGCTGGCCTTCCCGCTGGCCATCTTCGTGGCGCTGGGTCGGCGCTCCAACATGCCCGCCATCAAAACCTTGTGCACGCTTTACGTTGAGCTGGTGCGCGGCGTGCCACTGATCACGGTGCTGTTCATGGCCTCGTTCATGCTGCCGCTGTTCATGCCCGAAGGTGTCAAGATTGATGTGCTAGTGCGCGTGGTGGTAGGCATCACGCTGTTTTCCGGCGCTTACATGGCCGAGGTGATTCGTGGCGGCTTGCAGGCCTTGCCCAAGGGCCAGACCGAGGCGGCGGCCACCTTGGGCCTGAGCTACTGGCAAACCCAGCGCATGATCGTCTTGCCTCAAGCCTTGGCCACCGTGGTGCCGTCCATCATGAACACCTTCATCGGTTTGTTCAAGGACACCTCGCTGGTGACCATCGTGTCGCTTTACGAGTTGACCGGCGCTTTGGGCTTGGCACTCAATTCAGATGCCGACTGGCGTCCCTTCAAGATCGAAGCCTACCTCTTCATCACCTTCATTTATTTCGCGTTCTGCTTTGCCATGTCGCGCTACAGCCTGTGGATCGAAGAGCGCACGGCCGTGAGCAAAGTCCGCTGAACGAAAGACCTTTATGACCTCCAACGCTACCCCCATCATTGAGTTCAAAGGCGTGAACAAGTGGTACGCCAGCAATGGCTACCATGTGCTCCGCGATGTGAACCTGGAATTTGCCAAAGGCGAAAAAGTCGTCATCTGTGGCCCTTCGGGCTCTGGAAAATCGACTTTGATCCGATGCATCAACGCCCTGGAAGAGTACCAAGAAGGCACCCTCACAGTCGACGGCACTTTGCTGGGCGATGACCTCAAAGGCATCGACAAAGTGCGCCGCGAAGTCGGCATGGTGTTCCAGCAGTTCAACCTGTTCCCGCACCTGACGGTGCTGGAAAACTTGATTCTGTCGCCCACCTGGGTGGCCAAGATGCCGCGCAAGGAAGCCGTCGACAAAGCCATGGTGCAGCTCGAGCGTGTGCGTATTTCCGAGCACGCCAACAAGTACCCACTGCAGTTGTCTGGCGGTCAGCAGCAGCGCGTGGCCATTGCGCGTGCGCTGTGCCTGACGCCCAAGATCATGCTGTTCGACGAGCCCACTTCGGCGCTCGATCCCGAGATGATCAAGGAAGTGCTGGATGTGATGATCGAGCTGACCAGCCAAGGCATGACCATGCTGTGCGTCACGCATGAAATGGGCTTTGCCAAGGCGGTCGCCGATCGCGTCATCTTCATGGACCAAGGCCAGGTGGTTGAGCAGGCCCCGCCTCAACAGTTCTTTGACGCGCCGCAGACCGATCGGGCGCAGGACTTTTTGTCCAAGATTTTGGGGCATTGAGGAAATTTTCCTCATGCGCCCATCGCCCGAGGTGGGGCAGTGGGCTGGGGCGATTTGGCGAGCGAAGCGAGTATGAGCCTCTGCCCTCTGCCCACTGCCTCGCCTCGTTTTGCCCAATGCGTTGGTTCCTTTTGAGTTGCGTTGGCCGGGATTGCGCCCGGCGGCGCACTCACTTTCTTTGCTTCGCCAAAGAAAGTAAGCAAAGAAAGGCGAGCCGCAGTCAGGGCCCTTCGGGTTCCTTGCGCTGCTCGCAGCGGGCGGGGTCGGGTGCAAACTCGCTTCGCTCAAACAAGCACCCGCCCTTATCCGCCCGCTGCTGCGCTGCTCAGCCCTGCCAGAACGGCATGAAGTCCTTGCGGGGCATTGCTTCGCTCGCCCCCGGAATTCAATGCCCGACGTTTTTCGGGTCTTGTAGGTACGCTTGGCTTCTCTCTATCCGTTCACCACCAATGCTCGCAACAGAGGCGGGGCTGCGGGTTGGGGCGATTTGGCGAGCTTGCGAGTATGAGCCCCGGCCCGCAGCCCCGCCTCTGGTTCCTCGAGCCGTTTTCCTAGGAGCCTCGACCTGCAACTCACCTCTGGTTCTACGTGCCGCTCTCCCATGAGCCCTGACCCGTGACCCCATCTCTGGAACCAGCAACGTCAAGCCGACGACAGGTTTGAGACAATACGTCCCATGACCCAAGAACTCACCCTCATCCGCCCCGACGACTGGCACTTGCATGTGCGCGACGGTGCCGCCCTGAACGTGGTGGTGCCGCACACCGCAGCCCAATTCGGCCGCGCCGTCATCATGCCCAACCTCAAGCCGCCCGTGACCACCGCCGAGCAGGCGCTGGCTTACAAGCAGCGCATCCTGGCCGCCGTGCCAGTGGGTATGGACTTTGAGCCGCTCATGACGCTTTACCTGACGGACAACTTGGCCCCGTCAGAAATTGCACGCGCCAAAGCCGCCGGTGTGGTGGCCTGCAAGCTTTACCCAGCGGGTGCCACCACCAATAGCGATGCGGGTGTGACCGACCTGCGCAAAATCTACCCCGTGCTCGAAGCCATGCAGCGCGAAGGCGTGCTGCTGCTGGTGCACGGCGAAGTCACCTCGTCCGACATCGACCTGTTCGACCGCGAAGCCGTGTTCATCGAGCAGCATCTGATCCCGCTGCGCCGCGACTTCCCTGGCCTGAAAATCGTGATGGAACACATCACCACCAAAGAAGCCGCCGACTATGCGGCCGCTGGCGACGCGAACTTGGGCGCCACCATCACCGTGCACCACCTGCTGTACAACCGCAACGCCCTGTTTTTGGGCGGCATGCGCCCGCATTACTATTGCCTGCCGGTGCTCAAGCGCGAAACCCACCGACTGGCGCTGGTGCAAGCAGCCACCAGTGGCAATGCCCGGTTCTTCTTGGGCACCGACAGCGCCCCGCACCCCGCGCACCTCAAGGAACACGCCAGCGGTTGTGCAGGCTGCTACACCGCCCACGCCGCCATCGAGATGTATGCGGAAGCCTTTGACCAGGCCGGCGCGCTGGACAAGCTTGAAGGCTTTGCCAGCTTCTTTGGGGCTGACTTTTACGGCCTGCCACGCAATACCAGCACGATCACCCTGCGCCGTGAAAGCTGGACGCCCGCAGAGAGCTTTGCCTTTGGCGAGGCCGAACTCAAGCCTCTGCGTTCGGGAGAAAGTCTGCCGTGGCGTCTGGTGGCGGGCTGAGCCCCAACGGGGCTGGGCAGCGCTGCGCGCCCGCCTCCAGCTTGGGCGTGTCCGACATCGATTGGGACGCGGCTTGGTTGGCCGATTGGCGTGGGGTGGGTGAGCCTATCGCACGGCAAGTGGCGGCAGGCGTTGCCCAGCCTGAGGCCTTGAACGCGGCGGGCCGTGTACCCGTGCGCTTTGTGCCGCAAGCCGACTTGCCCGAGGGCCAAGCTTACGAATACTTCATTTTTGCCACGGCCCAGGTGCCCACCCGCGAAGGCTTGCACGACTTCTTCAACGCGCTGTGCTGGATGCATTACCCGCTGGCCAAAAAGCGCCTGAACGAGTTGCGGGCCCGCGAAATCGCCCGCGCCGGTGTGGGGCAGGTGCGCGGCCCGGTGCGCGACGCCGCCACCGTGTTCGATGAAAACGCGCTGCTGATCCAGACCTCCGATGCCGTGTGGTCCGCCTTGACCGAGCATCGGTGGATCGATGCCTTTGTGACTTTGCGCAGTGAGTGGGCGCACACATGTCTTTTGGCCTTTGGCCATGCCGCGCTCGAAAAAGCGGTGCAGCCCTACAAATCGATCACTGTGCACCTGTGGCGCGTGCCGCAAGGCGTGGTGCAAGCTGACCTCGACGCTTGGCTGGCGCAAGACCTCACGCCCGATAAATTGGCCCGCAAACCCTTCAGCCCCTTGCCTTTGCTGGGGGTGCCGGGCTGGTGGCTGGCCAACGAAGACCCGGCTTTTTACGCCGATGCCAGCGTGTTCCGGCCCTGCAGAAGCCCGCGCCTGGCAGAAAAACCGTACGCCAATCCGGAAATCACGCCCCTGGCTTGATTTTGGAGTCTGACACCCTAATATCCCTCCCAACGTGCCCGCGTCTTTCGGGTGAAAGTGAAACTCAACATGAAACGCATTTTTCTTTTTGTCGTGACCAACTTGGCCGTGGTGCTGGTGTTGGGCATCGTCGCCAACTTGCTGGGCGTGAACCGCTTCCTGACGTCCAATGGCCTGAACCTGGGCGCTTTGCTCGGCTTTGCGCTGATCATGGGCTTTGGTGGCGCCATCATTTCTTTGCTCATGAGCAAATGGATTGCCAAGATGTCCTCGGGGGTCAAGGTCATTGACCAACCGGCCAATGCCGACGAAGCCTGGATTGTGGACACCGTCCGCAAATTGGCCGACAAAGCCGGTATCGGCATGCCTGAAGTTGGCATCTTCCCGGGTGACCCCAATGCTTTTGCCACGGGCGCTTTCCGTGACTCGGCTTTGGTGGCGGTGTCAACAGGCTTGTTGCAGAACATGACGCACGAAGAAATTGAGGCCGTCCTCGCCCATGAAGTCGCGCACATCGCCAACGGCGACATGGTCACCATGACCTTGATCCAGGGCGTCATGAACACCTTCGTTGTCTTCATCTCCCGCGTCGTGGGTTATGCGGTGGACAGCTTCTTGCGCAAGGGTGACAGCGAAAACTCTGGCCCCGGCATCGGCTACTACGTGACCACCATCGTGATGGACATTTTGCTGGGCGTTCTCGCTGCGATCATCGTGGCCTGGTTCAGCCGTCAGCGCGAGTTCCGTGCCGATGCCAGCGCTGTGCAACTCATGGGGCCGCAAGCAGCCCATGATCAACGCCTTGGCCCGCTTGGGCGGTGTGCACACCGCTGAGTTGCCCAAGAGCATGGCTGCCATGGGCATTGCGGGCGGCATTGGCCAGTTGTTCAGCACCCACCCGCCCATCGAGGAGCGCATCGCTGCGCTGCAAAACAGCGCTTTATAAAGACGACTCGTCTTTGGCCAATGTGTCCAGGTGGGTGGTGTCGCCCCAACCCACCAGCGACAGGCCTTGTGGTGTCCACAGCAGTCGGTTGACGGCCGTGTTGGTCAGGGCCCAAGTGCGCGGTGCTTGCAGGTCCAGGCGGGTGGCAGCGCGGTACAGGATGTCCAGCACGCCACCATGGGCGACCATCACGACTTGCTGGCCGGGGTGCCGGGCGGCGAGTTCGTCTACAGTGGCCACGATCCGTTCGCGCAAGTTGATCAAGGATTCTCCGCCCTCTGGAGGCTTCCAGTCGGGTGTGCGTTTGCGCCAATGCCAGGCGTGCTCGGGCAGCTCGACTTCGATTTCGGCAAAAGTGCGCCCCTGAAATGCACCGAAATGGCGCTCCCTCAGTCCGGGGTGTGTGCTTAACGTCTGGCCTGTGGCCTGTGCAATGGCTTGGGCCGTGGTGTGGGCGCGTGACAGGTCGCTGGCGTAAATCGCATCAATGGCATCGCGCTTCACCAGCGCCTGGGCCAGGTGCTGCGCTTGGCGCAGGCCCACGTCGTTGAGTGGGATGTCCAGATGGCCCTGCAAACGGGTGTCCACGTTCCAGGCGGTTTCGCCGTGGCGAATGGCCAAAATACGGGTCGGTTCCATAAAATCCTAGATTCAGCGCGGCACTTCGATGTTGACCCGGCGTGGGCCATTAGGCGGGTTGGGGAAATTGGCCAGGGCAGCCTGGAACAGGGTGGCAAAAATCGGCACGCTGTCGCTCCAGGGGCCTGAGTGGCTGGCGCGGGTTTCGTACACCACTTGGCCCGACTTCAGGTCGCGCATGACGACGCTGACCTCGCGGCGGTAATGCGTGGGCGGTGGAAAGCGCATGCCCACGCCCAGACCGATGTGCGAGCCAAAGCCTGATCCGATGGCAATGCTGCCGAAGGGCGTCCAGCCCGAACCTAAGGGGCGGCCCCAAGGGTCAGCCAAGTACTGCGAGCCGCTGAAGCCCACCATCACGCTCAGGCTGGCTGCGGCGTCATCACGCACCAAACCCACGGCGGTCATGGCGGCCTGCGCTTGCTGCTCGGCCAAACCGGCTTCGGGGTTGTGCACCTGCGAGGGCAGGCGCTCAAAGCGGTATTTGGCCCCCTGCAAACTCATGCCGGGCGGTACGGCGGTCACAGAAACCACATCGCTGTCGATCAGGCGCATCGAGGCGCAGCCCGACAAGAAGGTCAAGGCCATCGCGGCCAAGGCCATCGAAAACCACCGCGTGAGCTGTCGAGTTTCTGTGCGCATGACCTGTCCTCCTGAGGATTACATCGAGATGACTTGAATGCCCGGCAAGGACGCTTCCTTGAACTCTTCCTCGTCAAACGCCTTGTCGCCGTCGTCTGATTCAAAGCCCGTGATTTTCAGGTCCTTGAAGCCGTGCAGCTTGGCGTCCATCAAATGCGAGGGCACCACGTTTTGCAATGCCGAAAACATGTTTTCAATGCGGCCAGGGTGCTTCTTTTGCCACTCGCGCAGCATGTTGCCCACTTGCAGGCGTTGCAGGTTTTCTTGGCTGCCACACAGGGTGCACGGGATGATGGGGAACTGTCGGTGCTCTGCCCAACGGATCAAATCGGTTTCGGCCACATAAGCCAGCGGGCGGATCACCATGAACTCGCCGTTGTCGCTGACCAGCTTCGGGGGCATGCCCTTGAGCTTGCCGCCAAAAAACATGTTCAAGAAGAAGGTTTGCAGCATGTCGTCGCGGTGGTGGCCGAGCGCCAGTTTGTTGCATTTGAGCTCACGCGCCACGCGATACAAAATGCCCCGGCGCAGACGCGAGCACAGGCTGCACATGGTCTTGCCTTCGGGGATTTTGTCCTTCACGATCGAATACGTATCTTGCGTCTCGATGTGGTATTCAACCCCCAGCGCTTTGAGGTACGCAGGCAAGATGTGCGCGGGGAAACCTGGCTGCTTTTGGTCCAGGTTGACCGCCACCAGCTCAAAGTCCACCGGTGCTCGG
>NZ_CALBEX010000144.1 GCF_937889215.1 uncultured Limnohabitans sp. | reverse complement strand
GACCTGCGGCTACGGTGTCTGTTTTGCCGAAGCTGACTTTGGTCGTAGCGACCACCGCATCTGGCTGAATTGGGGTGGCTTTTTCGAAGCTGCCAAAACCCCAGCCGAGCAGGGTTCGTGTTTGGTCCGCGCGCGCCTGCGCGCTGTGGGTGTTGAGGACGACCGTGATCAGACGCATGTCGTTGCGCTTGGACGAGGTGACCAGGCAGTAGCCCGCTTCGGAGGTATGGCCGGTTTTCAGGCCATCTACGCTGGGGTCTGTGTAGAGCAAGGCGTTGCGGTTGCCTTGCTTGATGCCGTTGTATTTGAACTCGCGTTCTGCGTAGATGGGGTGGAAGTCAGCACCGTCTTGGATGATGGCGCGGGCCAAGATGGCCAGGTCGCGTGCCGACGATTTGTGCGCCGGGTCGGGCAGGCCGGTGGGGTTCACGAACGTCGTGTGAGTCATGCCCAAACGCTGGGCTTCGGCGTTCATCAGTTTGGAAAAGCCTTCTTCAGAGCCTGCCATGTGTTCGGCAATGGCCTTGGACGCATCATTGCCCGACTGGATGATGATGCCGCGCAAAAGGTCGATGACGGTGGCTTGGCCGCCCAGCGGCAGATACATGCACGATTCGGCGCTGGAGCCTCGGCACCAAGCGTTCTGACTGACGGTGACCAAGTCGGTTGGTTTGAGTTTCCCTGATCGCAAACCCTGCTCGACGAGGTAGCTGGTCATCATCTTGGTGAGAGACGCCGGAGGCAATGCCTCGTCTGCGTTGGCCGAGGCGAGCACTTGGCCGGAGTCATAGTCCATCAGCAGCCATGCTTTGGCGGGCAAGGCTGGCGGGTTGGCCGCCAAGGTGGTGTCAGCCGACAGCAGTGGCAGCGCATTCAAGGCGGCCACCGCTTTTCTGGGGGCTGAAGTCTTCTTGGTGTTCGAAGCTTTTTTGGTCGCCGCCCCTTTTTTATGCGGCGCAGTTTTGGGGTGTGCCGTGGCTTTTTTGTGGGCCGCAGGCTTGGTGGTCTTGTTGTCTGCAGCGAACGCGGCGGGGCTGGGGCTCAAAACACCGGCGGCGATGGACAAGAACAAGGGAAGAAGGAAGGCGGTTTTGGCTTGCATGGTGTTCTCAGTCGGGGTTTTGATTGTCACCGATCGAACCGCCCATGCCGCACGCGGCTTGAAAATTTGTCCCGGTGAAAGCGCGGCTGTGTGGCGGCATTGTGGTCGTTTGTGTTCAATGGTTCTCATTCAATTGCATATGCAATGGTTGCAGATACAATAAAAAAATGAACGAGACTTCCAGTCCTCTTTCCAGCCCCGCGGGGTGCACCAACCTCAAGCTGCGGCAGTTCATGCGGCGCGTGTCACAGCACTACGACGTGCAGTTGGCCAAGGTGGGCTTGAAGACGACCCAGTATTCCTTGCTCGCTTACATCGCCAAGTTGGGGCCCATTGGTCAAACCGAGTTGGCAAGCCACATCAAAATGGGCACGTCCACGCTGTCGCGCAACCTCAAACCTTTGGTGGTCGCGCAGTGGGTGGTGGTGTCGTCGGGCCCCGACGCCCGTAGTCGCCTGGTGAGCCTGACTGAGGCGGGCCGCCTCAAGCGCATTGAGGCGCAGCGCCGATGGCGTGTGGCGCAAGACGACATTCACCGCATGCTCGGCACCGACAAGGTCGCGCAGTTGCACGACTTGATTGACACTTCCATGGCTTTGCTCGAACCCTTGGCCGATGTGGCCAGCGACGCGTGAATTCAACCCAACCCCTGAACGGAAACCCGATGAATTCACCCGCTGCAGCCAACCCTTTGCTGACCAGGCCGATCCTGCCCATTTTGTTGCGCTTTTCTTTGCCCAACATGGTGGCCATGCTGGCCACGGCGCTGGCGGCGATAGCCGAGACCAGTTATGTGGGGCATTTTGGTGCGCCTGCCTTGGCAGGCATGGCGTTGGTCTTTCCGTTTGTGATGCTGCAGACCATGATGTCGGCCGGGGCCATGGGCGGGGGCGTTTCGTCGGCCGTGAGCCGCGCATTGGGTGCGGGTGATGCGGCTCGCGCCAATGTGTTGGCGGTGCATGCCTTGTGGATCGGCATCTCGATGGGCGTGGTGTTCATGTTGGTGATGACCTTGTGGGGTTCGGCCTTCATGTCGGGCCTGGGTGGTCGGGGTGAGGCTTTGGCCCAAGCTGTGGCGTATGGCGAGGTGGCCTTCTTGGGCTCTGTGTTTGTGTGGGTTGTGAACACGTTGTCGTCGGTGATTCGGGGCAGCGGCAACATGTTGGTGCCCTCGGTCACGCTGTTTGCCGTGGCATTCGCGCAGGTGCTGTTGGGTGGTGCATTGGGCTTGGGCTGGGGGCCGCTGCCTGAGCTGGGCATGCGCGGCGTGGCGGCAGGCGGTGTTTTGGCCAATCT
>NZ_CALBEX010000143.1 GCF_937889215.1 uncultured Limnohabitans sp. | reverse complement strand
GGCATGCTCCAACACCGGCTGCTTCACCACTCTCGTCAAAGCATTCATGCCAGCCTGGAAAAACTCACCCAGTACGCCATGCTGGGCGCGGCCAAACGGCACGCTGCCGGCAAAAAAGGAGGCGTGCTGCGGGGCATGGCCTCGGCCTTGGTGCTCTTTACGCGCACCTATTTTTTCCGCCGCGCTTTTTTGGACGGCGCTCCCGGCTTCTTGTATTGCTTTTTCGTGGCACTCGAATGCTTTTTCCGTTATGTCGCCCTGCATTACGACCGCGACTTGCTCAACGCCAGCGTCAGCCGTTGAAAGCGTGATCCTATGCACATCCTGATTTGCAACCACTCCCCTGTTCCTGTATTTGCTTACGGTGGAACCGAGCGGGTCATTTGGGATCTTGCCAAAGGACTGGTCTCCAAAGGGCATCAGGTGAGTTTTTTGGTGCCCGACAACTCACATTGCCCTTTTGCCAGAATCCTGCCCCTGAATCCGCGCAAGCCACTCAAAGACCAAATTCCAGATGACGTCGATTTGGTGCATTTTCATTTCAATCCCGGACCTGCTTTTGAATGCAACAAACCTTGGTTGATGACCCAACACGGCAACTCCATACCGGATGAGTTTTTGCCCACCAATACCGTTTTTGTATCCGCCAACCATGCCCAACGCCATGGTGCGCAATGCCATGTTTACAACGGCCTCGATTGGACCGCCTACAGCCCCGTTGATTTGCGCGCAGAGCGTCGACACTTTCACTTTCTTGGCAAAGCAGCATGGCGCGTTAAAAATGTGCAAGGTGCCATTGATGTGGCCAAGCAAGCGCATGTGCCTCTGGTGGTGATGGGGGGGAAACGACTTAATTTGAAACGCGGCTTTCGATTCACATGGTCAAGGAACATCACATTTTTGGGCATGGTGGGTGGCGACATCAAGTTTTCCACTTTGCAACATTCCAAAGGATTGGTTTTCCCCGTGCGATGGCACGAACCCTTTGGCTTGGCCGTCATTGAGAGCCTTTATTTCGGCAGCCCCGTTTTTTGTACCCCTTATGGTGCCTTACCAGAGATCGTCTCTTCTGAATGCGGCTTCTTGTCAGACGGCCTGACCGAACTTTCCGAGGCCATTCAGCACATGCAGTTTGACCCCCGAGCCTGCCACCAAAGAGCCGTTGAGCTTTTTAATGCCGAGCTCATGACAAACCGTTATCTGGCTGTTTATGAACGGATCATGTCGCAAGAACTGCTCAACAATGCACAGCCCATGATGCAAGAGCCTTTCGTCAGGCTGCCGTGGCGGAGAGATGCTTCTTGACGCTTGTTTCTTTCCCGCCTTTGTGGTGTCTGGCGCTTGCTTTGTCGTTGGTCTTTTCATCACTCAACAGCAAAGCCATGGGCCTGAGCTGGCTGCTGTTGGTGCTGGCCGGCTTCTTTGTCACCTTTCAAAACTTGCGCCAGCCCCATCGAATGGCGGACTGTCCATGGGCCAAAACATGGCTGGTGGTTGCTGCATTTGCATTGACCATCAAAGCCATACCTGTATGGTATTGGTCAGATCCCTGGAGTGAACGCCATGGGGAACTGAGGCTTTTTTTTGGCGCTTGCGCCCTGTATGGCTTGATTGGGTATAGAAATCTGGCACGCAACACCCTGGTCATGCTTGCGCACGCCTTGTGCATCAGCAGTGCCTTTGGCCTGAGCTGGGTGCTTCTTCATGGGCGTGACGCTTTGCCCTCACACCCCATTCCATGGGCAGGCGGTATGGCCATGATCAGCGCATTGCTGCTGGCCCTGTCGCTCAAGTCGGATTTTTCTCAAACACACCGCCGCCTGTGGTTTTTTGGGGGGCTGCTGGCGGTCATGGCGGTACTGGCCAGCCAAAGCCGTGGTGCCTACGGCATAGTGTTTTGGTGGCTGGCTGTGGGCCTGCACCATCTTTGGGCACATCGCCAAAACCTTCAAGGCCCAAACGGCCTGAGACACTTCACGCCACGGCGGTTGACTTTTGTTGCAGTCATCCTGCTTTGCCTTGCCAGCCTGAGCCAAACTCCCGTTTTCCAGCGCCCAGCCCAATCACTTCAAGATGCGGTGAATGAAATACGCGTGTCCAGCCAATCCACTGCGGAGGGCGCCAACAGCTCGGTCGGAGCTCGGTTGTACATGTGGCAAAACAGCCTGGTGGCCATCAAGCAGTCTCCATGGATTGGCCATGGTCATGACACCCGCAAAGAACTTTTGCGGCAGTGGGCTGAGGCCGCACACTCTGATGAAATCAAGCGTCTTGGTCACGTCCACAACGAGTACTTGCACCAACTCATTGACCACGGACTTTGGGGGCTCGGCAGCCAGCTTGTGTATCTGGGTGGCTTGCTGCTGATCTGCTGGCAAATGCAACAAAAGGGGTACAA
>NZ_CALBEX010000142.1 GCF_937889215.1 uncultured Limnohabitans sp. | reverse complement strand
GCAGCGCACCCCTATACAAATCAACAACTTACGTCGTTAACTGTCGAACTCGGGTGTCCAACTCGTTTGCAGCTTACCGTGTGGCCGACTTGCAGGCGGTGGGAGGCTTTCCGTCGTCGGTCATTTTGGGGGAGGACATGTCGGTGGCGGCGCGCTTGCTCATGGCTGGCAAAACGGTGGCTTATGTGGCCGATGCCTGTGCCCACCATTCGCACAATTACAGCGTGTTGCAAGAGTTCCGTCGGTATTTCGACACTGGCGTTTTCCATGCCCGCAGCCCTTGGCTTTTGGCCGAGTTCGGTTCTGCCAGCGGAGAGGGTTTGCGCTTTGTGCGATGTGAGCTGGCTTATTTGTGGCGTCATGCCCCATGGTGGATTCCGTCAGCGCTGGTGCGCACGGCGGCCAAGCTGATCGGTTACCGCTTGGGGCGTTTGGAGTCACGTTGGCCTTTGTGGTTCAAACGCTGGTGCAGCATGCACAAGGGGTATTGGAATTAAGCAGCCACTGCACATGGTGGTCACGCTTGATCTGCGTGGCGATCAAACAGACAGACTCGAGCAAGACTGTTGATGTGAGTTAATGCATTGAATGTGTTGTCGATCTCTGATGCATCGACAAGTCTGTCGGCATCAATGACAAAAACACCTTCGTATTCAGGCAGTAAAAGCGATGCTTATTTTGCGGACAGTCACAGCCGGTAATGACGGTTTTTTTGTTGGCAGGGGTGGATGTGTTGAATAAAAAAGATCAAAACTGGCGTCGATTAAACCCGCTGCAGATCCGCTTGACCAAGGCGGTTTTGCTGGGGGCGGATGTGTTGGCTTTGCTGGTGTCGGGGCTGCTGGCCGCAGTGCTGGCGCAGTTGTGGGCCGTGCCCATGGATGGCCATTGGCTGGTGACGCAGGATGTGCAGCGTTATTGGGCTTGGTTGGGTGTGGCGGGGGCGGGGCTGGTTTTCTTTTTGGTGCGATACCGGCACTACAGCGACCGCAAGCCTTTTTGGTCTGAGCTAGGCGAGACGCTGTTGGCTTTGCTGGTGTTGGCCGTGCTCGATTTGGCAGTGCTGGCCTTGACACGCTGGAATTCTTCTCGTTTGTGGTGGGCCTTGGTTTGGCCGCTGGCCATGTTGTGTGTGCCGCTGAGCCGGGGCTTGGCGCGGTCGCTGATGCGGCGTGCGGGCGTGTGGCAGCGACCCACTTTAATCGTGGGCAATGGGCCCAATGCCCACGAGGCGGTTGCCGCCTTGAACAGCGAGCCAGCTTTGGGTTTTGCGGTGGTCGAAATGGTGGATGCCACGCAGGCGTCCAAAGCCATGTCAGAGAAGTTGCGCCATTGGGCCATGGTGCCGGGTGCGCAGTTTGTGCTGGCATTGGAGCACGGGCAAAACGATTTGCGCGAAGATTTGCTGAGGCGCTTGGCGCACTGGAAGGCCGAAGACGTGAGCGTGGTGCCGGCCATGCGGGGTGTGCCTTTGTTTGGCACCGACATGTCGTATTTCTTTTCACACGAGGTGGCCATGCTCAAGTTGCGCAACAACTTGCGTTATTGGCCTGCCCGTTGGCTCAAGCGGGTGTTCGATTTGTTGGCAGCCTTGGTGTTGCTGATTTTGGGTGCTTTACCTTTGCTGTATGTGGCGCTGCGCATTCGTCGCGATGGCGGTCCGGCCATTTTTGCGCACAAGCGGGTAGGGCAAATGGGCAAGGTGTTTCCGTGCTTCAAGTTCCGCACCATGCAGGTGGATGCCGAAGAGCGCTTGCGCGAGCTGCTGGCCAATGACCCGGCTGCGCGGGCGGAGTGGGAGCGCGAGTTCAAGCTGCGCAACGACCCGCGCATCACAAGCATTGGCCAATTTTTGCGCCGCACCAGCCTGGACGAGCTGCCGCAGCTGTTCAACGTTATCCGCGGCGAAATGAGCCTGGTGGGCCCACGCCCTGTGATCCGCGCCGAGCTGTCACGTTATGGCGACGATGTTGACTACTTTTTGATGGTGCGCCCCGGCATGACGGGCTTATGGCAAGTGAGCGGCCGCAACGATGTGAACTACGACACCCGGGTGTACTTGGACACTTGGTATGTCAAGAATTGGTCCCTCTGGTACGACATCGCCATCTTGTTCAAAACGATTCGCGTGGTGCTGAACAAGGACGGGGCTTATTGATGGAGCCCTGGGCGTAGAAGCAAGATGCATGTCTGAACAAAGGGCCCATTTGGGCCCTTTGGCAATTTCAGGGCTTTGGCTTTGCAAGCTCGAGCCGAGACAACCACAGACTCAAGCCCACAAACAATGACAGGCTAATGGTGTAGTAGTTGTGCGCAAAGTTGACGTTAGACAAACTAACCGTGAAGTGGATAAACACCATGCCAGCCAGCGAAAGGGCTGCAGTCTTGTACCCCTTTT
>NZ_CALBEX010000141.1 GCF_937889215.1 uncultured Limnohabitans sp. | reverse complement strand
GCTCGTTGCGCTGGGTGACGAACTTGCTGGTACCGGGGCGACGGCGGTCCAGGTCGGGCTGGATGTCGGCCTCGCTCAAGGGCATGCCCGGGGGGCAGCCGTCGATCACGCAGCCAATGGCCGGGCCGTGGGATTCACCAAAGTTGGTGACCGAAAAGAGATTTCCAAAGGTATTGCCGCTCATGGGCGTTGATTATCCCAGAGCGCAAGCCTGGCTTGACAGCTATTTGCCCATCAGACAGCGCAACGGGGCCAGGAAAGTGTCGCTTGGTCTCACCCCCCTCACTGTGCTCAGCGCTCTCCCAGCGACTGGTTCAAGGTCTTGATCACGGGTTTGGACAGGTATTTGAGCACCGTGTTCGAGCCGGTTTTGATTTCCACCGTGCTGGTCATGCCCGGCTGGATGTCCAGCTGCTGGTCTGGTCGGCCGCTGAACCTGCGCCCATCGGTCTTGACCTGTACCCTGTAGTAAGGCTGCTCGCCTTGCTGGAGGTTTTCTGACAAGGTGTCGGCGCTGATGTAGGACAAAGAGCCGCTCAAATCACCGTAAATGGTGTAATCGTACGCGTCGATCTTGACGGTGGCTTTCATGCCGGTCTTGATGAAGGCGATATCGGCCGGGCTGACCTTGGCTTCGATCACCAAGTCTTCTTCCAGCGGGACGATCTGCATAACCTCTTCACCGGGACGGATGACCCCACCGCGTGTGGTGACGCGCACGTTTTTCACAATGCCATGCAGGGGCGCTCGCAGCTCTGTTTGAGTCAGCTGGTCCTTGCGTTGGGCCATGATTTGTTGCACTCCGGCCAAGTCCTCGAGTGCCTTGCTCAACTCGGCCTGCGTGTCCTGAAAATATTTGTTCTTGCGGTTCGTGATCTGAGCCTGCGTGTCGGCAATTTGGCGCTCCAAGCGCAACACCTCGGTCGCACTGACATCGCCGGTTTTGAGCAAGGGGCGCGTCATTTGCAGCTCTTTTTGAACAATCGCTTTGATGTTTTCGTAAGACCTGAGTTCATCCCGAATGGCGGAGCGGCGCTTCGTGAACAACACCATCTGGGTTTCGCGAAACTCAGGATAAGCCTTCGACTCTGGGGGGAATCGGGGCTCCCTGCCCAAGACTTCGGCCTGCAAGCGTGCCACCGTGATGGCCAGTCCTGCTGCCTTGGCCCGGGTTTCCAGATAACTCGACTGTTGGCGCGTGCCATCGATTTTCACCAACACCTGATCGCGCTGCACCACATCGCCCTCTCGGACCATCAGTTCCTCGATCACGCCGCCATCTTGCGACTGGATGATTTGTGAGCGTGCACTGGAAATCACAGAGCCAGGGGCTCGGGTGATTTGGTCAATTTCAGCGAAATAAGCCCAAGTAAAAAATACCCCGCAAGTGAGCAGCAAAGACCACAGCGCCC
>NZ_CALBEX010000140.1 GCF_937889215.1 uncultured Limnohabitans sp. | reverse complement strand
TCGCCCAACTCTGAATCAATAGCACCCTCGGGAACAACCGCCAACACCAGCAAACCATCAATTGAGCCGCTGTAAGAAAGCGAATAGGAGCCATTTTTATCTGTTGTAGAGGAAGGCTCGCCCGGGTCGCAAATCAAGTTGCTGTTGACATCAAGGCAGACAGTTGCTCCCTCAATGTAGCCATCGATCACGGTGCCGGATATGACTTTCGGCATCACAACACCACCACCACCACCACCACCACAGGCAGCTAGAAAGCCAAGCGACATCAGTGTCATCGCTAAACGGTTAGGGCGAAAAATTGATTTCAAAGTACTCTCCAAGACGTTGATGATTTTTTATTGTTATTATTTTAGCTTCAATAGTCAATTTTTTCTTGATAAAGATCTTGAAATCACTAAGGAATGGACCGTTTGGGTGTGCTTCTGTGGAGTTTAGTGATGGTGTGAGCATGACTCGAAGCATGGCTAAATTGCGAGGCGATCTCAGGCCGCAATGGACTTAAGCAGGCCTTATTCACAATCGGAGAACACACCAATGCTTAGCCAACGCCTAGCCACCAAGGCATTCGGCAAAAATCGCTCGTTCAATTTCAGGGCGCGTCGTGGCTGGGCATTTTGGCGCCCACATGCACCTCGCCCCGCGCCTCGGCCAGCTCGACCTGGCGCTGGCGCTCGGCCAGTTTTTCTTTTTGCTCAGGTGTGCGCTGGTCGTGGCAGTAAGCGCAGCTCACACCCAACACGTAATGCGGCGACTGTTTGTCTTGCTCACTCAGCGGCCAGCGGCAAGAGCGGCACAGCTCGTGGTGGCCCAAGCCCAGACCGTGGCCCACGCTCACACGCTCGTCAAACACAAAACAGTCCCCTTCCCAAGTGCTTTGCTCGGGCGGGATTTCTTCGAGGTATTTGAGGATGCCACCTTCCAAGTGATACACCTCGTCAAAGCCGCGCATTTTCATGAGCGCGGTGGATTTTTCGCAGCGGATACCGCCCGTGCAGAACATGGCCACCTTCGGTTTCTTGACCGCATCGGTTTTCAGGTTTTCATGCGTGTCCAGCCACGCGGGCAGCTGCACAAAGTTTTTGAGGTTCGGATTGATGGCACCTTTGAAGGTGCCAATGGCCACCTCGTAGTCGTTGCGCGTGTCGATGACCACCACATCCGGGTCGGCCAGCAAAGCGTTCCAGTCGGCGGGCTTGACATACTGGCCCACGGTTTTGTTCGGGTCCAGCTCGGGCACGCGCAAGGTGACGATCTCTTTTTTGAGCTTGACCTTCATGCGGGTGAACGGAGGCTTGGGGCTCCACGACTCTTTGTGCGGCAAGCTGGCCAAGCGCGGATCGGCCCGCAAAAACGCCAGCACGGCGCGGATGCCAGCCTCAGGCCCGGCAATGGTGCCGTTGATGCCCTCGTGCGCCAAAAGCAAGGTGCCCTTGACCTCATTGGCCAAGCAACAGGCTTGCAAAGGCGCTTGAAGGGCCTCGAAATCGGGCAAATCGACGAATTTATAAAGGGCAGCAGTGAGGAAAAGGGGTTCGGTCAACATGCCGTGATTATCCAGTTTGACATCAGGGTTATGCCGCATAAGTGGTCAAAACCACATCAGCCGCCTCTTGCCGCAAAGGAATCAGGGCTTGGTAGGCTGCAGACGCGTGCCAGCCCTGCGCATCATCCAAAGAAGAAAACCGAATCACCACGATGTCAGGGTGCGGGTTCACACCCGAAAACGACTGAACCTGTTCGCCCCGAAACACGAGTTCCCCGCCAAATGGCAGCAAGGTGGCCAAGACCTGTGATCGGTATTGGGCCCATTTTTCTGGATTTTTCACGGTCATTTGACCGACAACAAAGGCTTGAGACATGACTGATCCTTACAAAGGCTGAACCATGGAGGCGTTGGGGTTTTGTAACCAATGGCTGAACTCATCCGCCAACTGTTGGCTGGCACCTGCCGCCGCATTCCACACCCTCACTCGCCCTGCCAGATCGCGGTCGTAGCTGATGAAGTCTTTGCGGTCGGGCAATTTGCCCCCCGGCAAAGTTTTGACCCATTCGGGGTTGGGGGCCAATACGATGGTGCTGTCCAGAAACGGCGTTGCGCCGTGCCGCCACTTGAGCGCTTTGTCGAGCCAGCCGGGCACCACGTTTTGCTGGAAGTGCGGGTACAGCACGATGGCGCGTTCGGGGCCGTGGCTGGGCGCGGTCCAGTTCAGGTGCAGGTGGTAGTCGGTGATGCCGCCGTCCCAATAGGCGCCAGCCGGTGCGCCGGGGATGTCGTGCACGGCTTTCAGGGCAAACGGGATGGAGCAGCTCGCCTGCAACGCGGGCATGAAGTTGCCCTCGGTCAAGGCCACCTGCCGGGTGCGAAAGTCTTGCGCATCAAAAGGCAAATCCTCGGGTGCCCCTGCGCCCTGCCCTGAAAACACCACCCGCTCCAGCCAGCCCCCCAAGGCACGCCGGTGCACGGCGTTGCTCAGAAATGCCCCCGCATAACCCAGTGGCGTGCCCACCGGGTGTTCGCGGTGCAGGATGTGTCGTCCGCGCGAAGTGACGATGTGCAGACGGTAAGGCGGGTGGCTCAGA
>NZ_CALBEX010000139.1 GCF_937889215.1 uncultured Limnohabitans sp. | reverse complement strand
ATTTATTTCCCCCAAGAATCTTTCAACCCCGTCACCCGGTTAAACACCGGCTTGGCACCCGCCACATGATCCAGGCGGTCCGCCACAAAATACCCAAAGCGCTCAAACTGAAACTTCTGGTCCGGTTGCGCTTGGGCCAGTGATGGCTCCACATAGGCCGTGACGACCTTCAAGCTGTCAGGGTTGAGGCTTTGCAAGAAGTCTTTGCCGCCCGCATCGGGGTGCGCTTCGGCAAACAGGCGGTCGTACAGGCGCACTTCGGCTTGCACGCCGTCGGCCACGCCCACCCAGGTGATGGCGGCTTTGGCTTTGACGCTGTCGGCGCCGGGCGTGCCGCTCTTGGTGCCGGGGATCACTTTGGCGTGCACTTCGGTCACGTTGCCTGCCGCGTCGCGTGCGCAGCCGGTGCATTCGATGAGGCGCACCACGTTGCCGGGGAACAATCTTTTGTATCCCTTGGGCGGCACTTCTTCAAAGTCTTCGCGCTCGATCCACACTTCTTTTCCGATCTTGAACACACGGTCGGCGGGTGGTGTTTGACCCTCGGCCACGGCGCTGTGGGGCAGGGCGGGTTGGCTGCAATCTTCTGTGTAGCCGTCGCTGCCAAAGGCCTCGGCCCAGTTGGTCAGCACCAGCTTGACGGGGTCGAGCACGGCCATGCCGCGGTGGGCTTTGTTTTCCAGGTCTTCGCGCAGGCAGCCCTCTAAAGTGCTGTAGTCGATCCAGCTGTCGCTTTTGGTCACGCCAATGCGGTCGGCAAACAGGCGCAGGCTCTCAGGCGTGTAGCCTCGGCGGCGCAGGCCTACGATGGTCGGCATGCGCGGGTCGTCCCAGCCGCTGACTTTGCCTTCGTTGACCAGTTGCGCCAGCTTGCGTTTGCTGGTGATCACATAGGTCAGGTTCAGGCGGGCAAATTCGTATTGTTTGGGGCTGGGCGCGGCCAGCAGACCGCATTCGCACAGGCGCTCCATCAGCCAGTCGTAAAACGGGCGCTGGTCTTCAAACTCCAGCGTGCAGATGCTGTGGGTGATTTGCTCCAGCGCGTCTTCGATGGGGTGGGCAAAGGTGTACATCGGGTAGATGCACCAGGTGTCGCCCGTGTGGTGGTGGGTGGCGCGGCGGATGCGGTAAATGGCCGGGTCGCGCAGGTTGATGTTGGGGGACTGCATGCTGATCTTGGCGCGCAGCACGGCGGCGCCGTCGGCCAGCTTGCCATCGCGCATTTCGCGGAATCGAACCAGGTTTTCTGCCACGGTGCGGCTGCGGAATGGGCTGTCCACGCCGGGCT
>NZ_CALBEX010000138.1 GCF_937889215.1 uncultured Limnohabitans sp. | reverse complement strand
GAAGTGACGGCTGGCAAAGCCTCGGTCATGCAGGTCGGCGATGTGCACGGCGAAGCTGGGGCCGAGCGCCACTGGACGCTGGACTTTGACCGTGCCGACGCGCAACTGGCCGACCACGACCGCCTGCGCGAAGACCTGCGCCTTTGGTACGTGGCGCTGACCCGGGCCCGGCATGCCCTGTGGGTGGGCTGGAGCCCTGTCAAGCGAGGCAACGGCAAGGGCTGCGTCAACCACGACAGCGCGGCCGGCCACTTGTTGGCCGGTGGCCAGGCGCTGGACGAAGCCGACTGGTGGCCCAAGCTGCAGGCCTTGCAAACCGATGCCCAAGGCCAGCCCTTGTCGGTGCACCTTGCGCTGGCGCCGACCGATGTGCCCTTGACCCGTTGGCCGCGTGCGGCGCGCTGTCTTGCGCTGCGCGAGCCCCTGGTGTGTACCGCCCACATCGACAAGTCTTGGAGCATTGCGAGCTTTTCTCGGCTCACCCGAGACTTGTCTTCGCAGGCTTTGTCGCTGCCCTTGGCACCTGTGAGTTTGGACATGGCCACGCCGCGCCCGGCCGATGATGAACCTGCGGACGAAGGCATGGGCATCGAGATGGCCTGGCCCTTGGCGCTGGAGGCCTCTTTGACGCCTTCCCCCCCCGCGTTGCTTGCCCCGTGGCACAGCTTTGCCCGTGGCCCGAGCGCGGGCAACTTTTTGCACGACCAAATGGAGTGGCTGGCTGCCGATGGCTTTGCGCTGCAGCCCGGCACGCCGACCGCTGAACGTTTGGTCAAGCGCTGCGAGCGGGCGGGCTACAAAGCGCAGGGCGAGGGTGTGGTGCAGTGGCTGGCACGGGTGGTGGCCCAAACCTTGCGGGGGCCCCATGTGGCGCTGAACGCCTTGCAGACGGTCTTGCCCGAGATGGAGTTTTGGCTGCCCGCCGAGCGCCTGCACGCGCGCAGCATCGATGCCCTGTGCCAGCTGCATTTGCTGCCCGGTGTGGCGCGTCCGCAGCTGCCCGATGCGCAACTGCACGGCATGCTCATGGGCTTTGCCGATCTGGTGTTCGAGCACGAGGGGCGTTATTGGGTGCTGGACTACAAGTCCAACCATTTGGGCCCAGACGACGCGGCCTACACCGCCGACGCCCTGGACCAAGCCATGGCCCATCACCGTTACGAAGTGCAGGCGGCGCTTTACATGCTGGCCTTGCACCGTTTGCTGCGCTCGCGTTTGGGCGCTGCCTACGACCCGGCGCAGCATTTGGGCGGCGCGGTGTACCTGTTCATGCGCGGCATCGACGGACCTGCCGGGGGCTGTTGCAGCTTGCCCGCGCCAGTGGCCTTGATGGACGGCTTGGACGCGATGTTGGGCTGGGGCGCAGACGCCGCACAGCAGCCGGGAGAGCCGGCATGAACACGCGCAAAACCCCACAAGCGGCTGTCTTGGCGCAGGCTGCGCAAATGGATTGGCTCAGCGATCTGCCCACACAGGCGCTGAGTGCTGCACACACCCTGCAATGGCTGCACGCTTGGGCCGAGCTGGGTTGGCTGCGCCGCTTGGACAGCGCCCTGCCCGCGCAACTGCTGCGCCTGGACGCGAACACCTCACCGGCGGTGCTGGTGGCGACGGCCGTGCTGGCCCAAATGGAAGGGCGTGGCCACACCTGTTTGGCGGTGCAGTCACTGGCCACGCCGCCTGGCGATTGGCTGGGCGGCTCGGCGCAGGCGTTGCACGCGCCCCAAGGCTTACTCGCCCTGTGGGCCCACATGCCGCAGGACACGGCCGCTTGGCTGACGGCCTTGCAGGCGGCCCCGCCGGCTTGCTTGCGCCTGGCCGATGCGCCAGACCTGGGGCAGCCCTTGGTGTTGGGCGGCTCGGCCGATGCGCCGCTGCTGTATTTGCGCCGCTACCGCGCCTACGAAGAGCGGGTGGGCCAAAGCCTGCTGCAGCGGGCACAAAGCGCGCTCCCTGTGCCCGAGGTGTTGGCACGCCAGTGGTTGGACCGGTTTTTTGCCGAACCCACGCCGTCTGGCGATGCGCCCGAGGCACCAACCGATTGGCAAAAGTGGGCCTGTGCGGTGGCCTTGCGAGCGCATTTGTCGGTCATCACCGGCGGGCCTGGCACGGGCAAAACCTACACCGCTGCGCGCTTGCTGGCGTTGCTGCTGGCCTTGCACGATGGCCCCCAGCCCCTTGCGCGTGGCCTTGGCCGCGCCCACCGGCAAAGCGGCAGCGCGGCTCAAGCAGTCGATTGACGGCTCGCTCAAGGCCCTCCAAGGCCAGGCTGGCGAAGGCGCATCGGCCGCACTCGATCTGGACGCGCTGATCCAACGCATTGGCCCGGCCCGCACCTTGCACGCGTTGCTGGGTGCGCGGCCCGACACCCGACAGTTTCGCCACCACGCGGCCAACCCGCTCGATGTGGATGTGCTCATCGTGGACGAGGCCTCGATGGTGCACCTGGAAATGATGGATGCCTTGCTGCAGGCGTTGCCGCCCACAGCCCGATTGGTGTTGCTGGGCGACAAGGACCAGCTGGCATCGGTCGAGGCGGGCGCGGTGCTGGGCGATGTGTGCCGTGGCGCAGCGCAAGGCGCTTACCTGCCGGACACGCTGCGCTATGCGCAGGCCGTGGCGGGGCAGCGCTTGCCCGACGCCTTTCATGCCCGGGCCGGACAGGCCATGTCCGCATTGGCGCAGCAAACTGTGATGCTGCGCCAAAGCCGCCGTTTTGATGGACCCATTGGCCAACTGGCCATGGCCGTGAACGCGGGCGATGCCGAAGCCGCCTGGGCGTGCTTGCGGGCAGCCCCTGGCCCGGCGCAGCCTTTGCGCGCCTTGCAGCCGGAGACCGCGCAAGCCGTGTGCGCGCTGGCGCTGGGGGCATCGGGCCAAGCCTCTTACACCGACTACCTGCAATGCCTGCGAGAAGGCCCGGCCGGGTCTGGCGAAATGGATGGCCAAGAGGAGGGTCCAAAAGATGGCCAAGCAGATGACCAAAAAGGTGGCCAAAAAGATCACCAAAACGAGGGCGAAGCGGCACATGCCGCTTGGGTGCGCCGCGTGTTGCGGGCGTTTGATCGCTTTCGCATTTTGTGCGCCGTGCACCAAGGCGAGTGGGGCACCAGCGCGCTCAATGCCGCTGTGCAAAAGGCGCTGGCCGATGCCGGGTGGCTGCAGCCGCAAGGCGAATGGTTTGCCGGACGCCCGGTCATGGTCACGCGCAACGACGCGCAACTGGGCGTGTTCAACGGCGACGTGGGCGTGGTTTTGCCCAACTTGCTAGGCGTGCTCAAGGTCTGGTTTCTGGATGGCGAGCACTTGCGCTCGGTCAGTGTCTCGCGCTTGGCCCATGCCGACACGGCTTTTGTCATGACGGTGCACAAAAGCCAGGGCTCGGAGTTCGCGCACACCGCCCTGGTCTTGCCGCCGGGTGCGGCCGAAGTGTTGTCACGCGAATTGGTCTACACCGGCATCACCCGCGCCCGGGAGCAGTTCACGCTCATCGAAGGCCAAGCCGGTTTGCTCAATGCCGCCATGACGCGCCCCAGCGTGCGCGCCAGCGGCTTGGGTTTGTGGTGGGCTCAGCTGGCGTAGCCTTCACACGCGCCAGCGTTGGGCCGCCCTCTGCATTCGCGCAGCAAGCGCTTGTCGCGTTCTGCCTTGCCCTCTGCCGAGCCTTTGTCGGTGGCAGGTTTGGGCGCTTTGGCCGGTTTGCCTTTTTTGCCCTTGGCAGGTTTGTCGGCACCCGTGGTGGCGGTGAAGGTCTCCAGCGCACCGCTGGTGGGGGCCGCACCCAAAAGAGCCAAGGCCAAGGCTGTGCTGGCCAGTGTATGGGGCAACTTATGGGCCAGCGTGTGGGCCAAACTTTGGGGCTTCATGCGTGTCTCCCTGGTGTTTGTTTGTGCGGGTCATCATAGGCAAAACACGCGGCTGTGCAAAGCGGGACAAGCCCGGGGCAGGGCAGCCGTTAGGATGCGGGCATGAACAAAAACACCGACCCTTTCATGCGCCAGGCTGTCATGGACCTGGAAGAATCCCGCATCCGCGAAGTCGCCAACGCGGGCATGGGCCGCCCCGATGTGCTGGCCTTCTGGTTTGGCGAATCTGACGAGGTCACGCCTGACATCGTGCGCCAGGCTGCCATCGATTCCATGCAAAAAGGCGAGACCTTTTATTCGCACAACCTGGGCCTGCCCGAGTTGCGCCAAGCCGTGGCCGACTACATGTCGACCCTGCACGGCCAAACTCAAGCGATAGGCGTGGACCGCCTGGCCATCACCTCGGGCGGCGTGAACGCCTTGATGCTGGCCGCGCAAGCCCTGATCGACGCGGGCGACGAAGCGGTTGCCGTGACGCCCGTGTGGCCCAACCTGACGGCACAGGCGCTGGTGATGGGCGCGAATTTGAAGTGCGTATCGCTGCGCCCGGTGGATGGCCAGTGGCAGCTGGACATGGCCGCGCTCAAAGCCGCCGTCACGCCCGCCACCCGCATGCTTATCGTCAACTCGCCCAACAACCCCACGGGCTGGACACTCAGTCGCGCCGAGCAGGCCGAGATTTTGGCGCACTGCCGCAGCACCGGCACCTGGGTGCTGGCCGACGAGGTGTATGAGCGCCTTTATTACGAAACCGACACGGCCAACGGCTGCGCACCGTCGTTTCTGGATGTGGCTGAGCCGGATGACCGCTTGGTCGTGGTGCACAGCTTTTCCAAGAGCTTTTTGATGACCGGCTGGCGACTGGGCTGGCTGGTGATGCCGGCCGACATGACGCCTCACATGGGCAAGCTGATCGAGTTCAACACCTCGTGCGCCTCGGTGTTCACCCAGCGCGCCGGGGTGGTCGCCTTGCAAAACACGGCCGACATCACGCCCCGCGTGGTGGCGCACCTCAAAGCCTGCCGCGACACCTTGCTGCCGCTGCTGCAAGCCGTGCCGGGCGTGCAAGTGGCCCCGGCCAAAGGGGGCATGTACGCGTTTTTCAGGCTCGACGGACACCCCGACTCGGTGCAGACTGCCAAGCGCTTGGTGGCCGAGGCCGGTCTGGGCCTGGCCCCCGGCGAAGCCTTTGCCCCCGAAGCCGCAGGCTGGCTGCGATGGTGTTTTGCCTCCAAAGACCTGGCGCGCCTGGCGCAAGGTGTGGCGCGACTCAGGGCTTGGCTGCTCGCCAATGGGGCAGGGGGCTGATGGGGGCTTCAACCGCTTGCGGATCGCGCCCGCAGGGCATGGCCTTGGCTTTTCAGTCCGCCAGCACTTCTGCCCAAGTGGGGGGCTGACAACCTTCACGCGTGCAGTTGATGGCCGCTGCCTTCATGGCCAGCGCCAAGGTGGAGGCCACGCGCTCAGCCGCACTTTCTGGCAGCAGCGCCCAGTCGGCCAGGGTGTTGCCCCAGAAGGTGTCGCCTGCGCCCACGGTGTCGGTGACTTGGATGGCGGGCACGGCTTGGCTGTGGTGTTGGCCTTCGATGTCCAGGTGTGCGCCATCGCCGCCAAAGGTCAGGGCCACGCGGCGCAG
>NZ_CALBEX010000137.1 GCF_937889215.1 uncultured Limnohabitans sp. | reverse complement strand
CCGTGCTGCCCCAATCGGCCGCCTTGATGCCGGTGGGCGGCATCACGCCCGACAACATGGCCGTTTACCGCGCCGCTGGTGCGACTGGTTTTGGTTTGGGGTCGGCCTTGTATGCGCCGGGGCGATCGGTGCAAGCGGTACAGGATCAGGCTACGGCGTTTGTGCGGGCTTACAGGGCACAAGCTTTTGACTGAATAGAGCAGCCAGATCAGACCTGAAGGCACTGAGCAGAGAAATCCATCACGCCTCAGAGGTTTGAGGCTTTTTCGCTGATCGGGCCTTGATGGTCCGACATGCCTCAGATCTCGAACCAGCATTTTCAGAAGCCATTGACGAACAAACACCTGTCGGACCTGAAGGCCCCGACCTACAGAGAAAACGTCGGTTGCATCAGGCCCTTGCCCCTATCAGGCCCGCTCCCCCAACCGCCCTTCCTTGAAGTCAGCCAAGGCCTGGTAGATCTCTTCTTTGGTGTTCATCACAAACGGGCCATATTGCACGATAGGCTCTTTCAGGGGTTTGCCTGCCACCAGAATCAACTTGGCATCGGTACTGGCCTCAATCACCACACCATCGGCCTGCGGTGTGTTTTTCAAAATGGCCATGCGCTGCAGGGGCACGGCCTGGCCACTGATGCGGACTTCGCCACGGTAGACATAGATGAAGGCGTTGTGGCCATCGGGCAATGTTTGCTCAAAACGTGCGCCCTGCGGCATGTGCACGTCCAGATAAACCGGTTGCGTGATCTCTCGGATCACCGCGCCCTGCACGCCGTGGCTGGCCCCGGCGATCACCGTCACGGCCACGCCTTCGGGCGTCTGAAACTGAGGCAACTGCGCGTTCTGGAAATCGCGGTACCAGGGCGCTTGCATTTTTTCGCTGCTGTGCAAGTTCAGCCACAGCTGAAAGCCCTCCATCACGCCATCGGCTTGCTGCGGAATTTCGGAGTGGATCACGCCCTGGCCTGCGGTCATCCATTGCACGCCCCCGTTTTGCAACAGGCCTTCGTTGCCCGCGCTGTCGCGGTGCAGCATGCGCCCGGCGATCATGTAAGTCACCGTTTCAAAACCCCGGTGGGGGTGGTCCGGGAACCCGGCGATGTAGTCATCGGGTTTGTCGCTGCCAAAGGCGTCGAGCATCAAAAACGGGTCAAGCCGGTGCTGCAGGTCTTGCGTGAGGATGCGGCTGAGCTTGACGCCCGCGCCATCCGAAGTAGCCTGGCCGGTGACCAGGCGTTCGATGGTGCGCGAGATATTCACGGCGTGTGGGTGGGCAGCTTGTGTCACAACCGGTCCTTTTCAAAAAATCCAACGATCAACCGGGACGATGCAAAGCGCAGATTTTGTTGCCGTCGGGGTCGCGCAAGTAGGCCAAGTAGAGCTTGCCTGCGGGGCCTTCACGCAGACCGGGTGGGTTTTCGCAGGTGACGCCGCCGTTGGCCACACCGGCGGCATGGAAGGCTTCGCCTTGCTCGACCGACTTGACGGTGAAGCCAATGGTGCTGCCGTTGCCGTGGCAGGCGGGTTCGCCGTTGATGGGCGTGGTGATGCCAAAAGTGCCCGTGGGGCTGCGGTAGAAATAGCGGTTGTTGTTGGCCACGCCAGGGCCATAGCCCAAGGTGCCCAACACGGCGTCATAAAACTTTTTAGACACTTCCAAGTCTTTCACACCCACCATCACATGACTGAACATTGCGCTCTCCTCATAGACCCGTTGCCGGGCGAAATTATTGAGACAGTATCGTAGCGGATACCCGCCAGCTTGGCCGAATCAAGACCTCTTCAATGACTGCCAGCGTGTGTGCGCAGGCCCTAGCAGGTTGGGCGGCAGCTGGTGTTTGGCCTGCAGGTAGTGATGGGTGTAGACGTCCAAATAAGCCTGTAGGGTCTCGGCTGCACGCAGCTCGCCCGCCAGTTCCAGACACAGCGAAGCCACTTCGCTGGTGCAAAAGTGGTCACCGCGTTTGGAGCGGCGCAACTGGTAGCGCGAGACCTGCTCGGGGTTCAGGCTCAGCACGGGCAAGGCGTTCAGGTAAGGGCTTTTGCGGAACATCTTGCGCGCTTCGGCCCAAGTGGCGTCCAGCAAAATGAACAGCGGGCGCTGGCCAAAGGGCGAGCTGTTTGACAGGGTGGGCACCGCATGCACCACCTGCTCAGGCGCCACAAATTCACCCGGAAACACCACATACGGCTGCCACTGCGGATCGGCCAGCAGCGCCAGCAAGGCCGGGTTTACCTCGGTGCGGGCCCAGCCAAAGGCAAAGGTGTCTGGCACCACGTCGGCGATCAGCCAGCCGGTGTTGCTGGGCTTGAGGGGTTCGATGTCGGCCATGAGCAAACACATGCCCGATTGTGTGGGCACCGCAGGCAGCAGTGCGCAGATGCAGTGGCTGGGCACCAGGCGGCAGCCGGGGCAGCGCTCGCCTTTGATGCCGCCACGGGCCATAAAAGGCTTGGCGCTGCGGGCCAGGCGCTCGGCGCGCAGACGCGAGACGGCGTGAGGCGCTTTCAAACCCAAAGCGTCCTTCAAGCGGCAGGTGTGGCCATGCGCAAACGCCGCGCCGCTTCTTCGTCCCGCGCATCGTCGATCTCGCGCAGCACGGCCGCCATGTCCACACTCGCAGTCGAGCGTTCAAAACGACCCGTGAGCGGTGTCTCGTTGCTCAGCAAACCGGCTTGGTACAGGCTCCAGATTTCGGGGCCGAAGTCGGTTTGCAACAGCGCGGGGGCAAATTGCCCAAAGAAGTCGCGCAGGTTGCCCACATCGCGCAGCAGCATGCGCTGGGCGTGGTTGTTACCGGCCGCGTCCACAGCCTGCGGCAAGTCGATGATGACCGGCTCGTCCACGCCGGGCAAGTCTCCCTCACCGGGGATGTGCGCCAACAAAATATTGAACTCCGACAAGTCGCCATGCACCACACCCGCACACAGCATGCGCACCACTTCGCCAATCAAGGTGGTGTGGTGCTGCAGGGCTTGCGCGGGGGTGAAGGCCACATCGTTCAGGCGCGGCGCTGCGTCGCCGTGGGCGTCGGTGACCAGCTCCATGAGCAGCACGCCGTCGAAAAAATTGAAGGGCCGGGGTACACGCACACCGGCTGCGGCCAGGCGGTACAGCGCGTCCACCTCGGCGCTTTGCCAGGCGGCTTCTTGCTCTTGGCGGCCAAACTTGCTGCCCTTGGCCATGGCGCGGGCCGAGCGCGAGTTTTTGACCTTGCGGTTTTCGGTGTAGTCCACCGCTTGCCGAAAGCTGCGGTGGGTGGCCTCTTTGTAGATCTTGGCGCAGCGGGTCTCGTCGCCACAGCGCACCACAAAGACCATGGCCTCCTTGCCACTCATGAGCTGGCGCACCACGGTGTCGATCAGGCCCTCTTCGACCAGGGTCTGCAGCCTCGGTGGTGCTTTCATGCGGCGGCTTCAGTGGTCAAGCAAAGCCCAGCCTGCGTGCTGGTTGGCCTTGTTGTTTTCGTATTCCCAGGCCGCGCCGCAACGGTCGCAGCGGTAACGGGTGAAACTGGCCTGGCCGTTGCCACGGTCTTCTCGGCTGTGCGTGCCTTGTACCAGTTCGGCGTGGCCGGGGGCTTTGCGCCAGTGGCGCTGGATGCTGGCACAGGGCTCGCACAAATCAGGGGCGGAACTGTGGGGGGCGCTGGTGGGGGACGGGGTCATGAAGGGGGGATTTCCTGGACAATGCCTGCGGGGGCGATGCCTGCATTGTCGCCGCCC
>NZ_CALBEX010000136.1 GCF_937889215.1 uncultured Limnohabitans sp. | reverse complement strand
CCCCCTAAATTCCCTTAGATAGGCAGGGTTTCTACTGCATTGGAATGCCCTTTTTCGTCTTTAAAATTTGTATACACTTTTGTGTATTCATGAAAATACGAAACGGAGCAAGACATGACAGATCGTTCATTGGGCAGCCCAGAGCAGCTGCGAGACCCTGACTACACCCCGCCTTTGGGCAAGGCCGTACCGCTGGGCATCCAGCATGTGTTGGCCATGTTTGTGAGCAACGTGACGCCCGCCATCATCGTGGCGGGCGCGGCTGGTTTTGGCTTCGGCTCCAATTCGCCAGACTTCCACAACATGGTTTACATGATTCAGATGTCCATGTTCTTGGCGGGTGTTGCCACGTTGTTGCAAACCGTGGGCATTGGCCCCGTGGGTGCACGCTTGCCCATCGTGCAGGGCACCAGTTTCGCCTTCATCCCGATCATGATCCCGGCCGTTGCAGGCGCGGGTGTAGCGGGCATGGCCGGTTTGATGACGGGCGTGGTCATCGGCGGCATCTTCCACTTTTTCATAGGCACGTTCATCGGGCGCATTCGCCATGCGTTGCCGCCACTGGTCACCGGGTTGATCGTGTTGATGATTGGACTGGCGCTGGTCAAGGTGGGCATTGAATACGCCGCTGGCGGCGTGCCTTTGAAGGGCAAGCCTGCCTTTGGCAATTTGGAGAACTGGTCCATCGCCTTGGTGGTGATTGCCGTGACTTTGCTGTTGAAGTTCTTTACACGCGGCATGGTGTCTGTGGCCGCAGTTTTGCTGGGCATGGTGGCTGGTTACGCCTACGCTTTTGCCATTGGCAAAGTCAGCTTAGCGGCGGTGGGCCGTGCGTCCTGGTTCACGGCGCCCGAGCTGTTCAAGTTCGGTTGGGAAATCAACTGGGCCATCATCATCGGCATGTGCTTCATGGCCGTGGTGTCGGCGATTGAAACCGTGGGCGATGTCTCCGGGATCACCAAGGGCGGCGCCAACCGCGAAGCCACTGACAAAGAAGTGCAAGGCGCCACCTACGCCGACGGCTTGGGCACCGCAGTGGCCGGTTTGTTCGGCGGCTTGCCCAACACCAGCTTCAGCCAAAACGTGGGTTTGGTGGCCATGACCGGCGTGATGAGCCGCCATGTCGTGACCATGGGCGCTGTTTTCTTGATTCTGTGTGGCCTTGTGCCCAAGTTTGGTGCCGTGATCGCCAGCATGCCCATCACCGTGCTGGGTGGTGGCGTGATCATCATGTTCGGCATGGTCACCGCATCGGGCGTGCGCATGCTGTCTGAAGTCGACTGGAACAGCCGCAACATGGTCATTTTTGCCGTGTCGCTGTCCATCGGCTTGGGCTTGCAGATGGCACCAGAAGCGCTGCAGCATCTGCCTGACACTGCGCGCATTTTGATGACCAGCGGCTTGTTCCCTGCCGCAGTGTTGTCCATCGTGCTCAACCTGGTCTTGCCCACCGATCTGGACGCCAAAACCTGAAGCTGGAGCCGGCCTGAAGGGCCTGCTCACTGCGTACAAAAGCCAAGCACAGCGCTTGGCTTTTTTGCTTTTTATGCAGGTAATCCGCAGGGTATTGGGCCCGCCAAATGGGTTACGCTTTCTAATTGATTCCCCTACTGAGCCAAAGAGACACTTTTCATGAGCCAAACACCACTTTCCCCCGCCGAAGAAGCCCTGCGCGATGCCGCCCGCGATTACCACCGCTTTCCCACTCGCGGCAAGGTCTCGGTCAACCCGACCAAGCCCCTGTCCAACCAACGCGATTTGTCGCTGGCCTATTCACCCGGTGTGGCTTATCCGTGTCTGGACATCGAGGCCGACCCGTCCAAAGCATTTGACTACACCTCGCGTGGCAACCTGGTGGCGGTGATCACCAACGGCACGGCTGTTCTGGGCCTGGGCGACATCGGCCCGCTGGCGGCCAAGCCGGTCATGGAAGGCAAAGGTTGCCTGTTCAAGAAGTTCGCGGGCATTGACGTGTTCGACATCGAGCTGGCTGAGCGCGACCCGGACAAGCTGGTGGACATCATCGCCGCCATGGAGCCCACGCTGGGCGGCATCAACCTCGAAGACATCAAGGCCCCAGAGTGCTTCTACATCGAGAAGAAACTGCGCGAGCGCATGAACATCCCGGTCTTCCACGACGACCAGCACGGCACCGCCATCATCGCATCGGCCGCCATGCTCAACGGCCTGGAGCTGGTGGGCAAAGACATCGGCAGCATCAAGCTGGCCGTGTCGGGCGCAGGCGCAGCTTCAATTGCCTGCCTGGACGTGATGGTGGGCTTGGGCGTGAAGGTCGAGAACATTTTTGTGTGCGACTCCAAGGGCGTGATCTACGAAGGCCGCCCCGGTGGCTACGACGAGTCCAAAGCGCGCTACGCCCAAAAGACCGACGCTCGCACCTTGGCCGATGCGGTCAACGGCGCGGACGTGTTCCTGGGCTGCTCGGCCCCCGGTGTGATGACGGTGGACATGATCAAAACCATGGCGCGTGACCCGGTGATACTGGCGCTGGCCAACCCCGAGCCCGAAATCCGCCCCGAGCTGGCCAAAGCCGCCCGCCCCGATTGCATCATTGCCACCGGCCGTTCGGACTACCCGAACCAAGTCAACAACGTGCTGTGTTTCCCCTACATTTTCCGGGGCGCACTGGATTGCGGCGCGACCAAAATCACCGAAGCCATGAAGCT
>NZ_CALBEX010000135.1 GCF_937889215.1 uncultured Limnohabitans sp. | reverse complement strand
TGCTGCAGGCACCTATCCGGGCAAGTGGTTCGACCCCAAGTGGCGCAAAGAAGAAGACGCCGAGAAGAAAGCCGACCGCAGATGGACCGCTGCCGAGGCGCAAGCCATTGTGGAGGCCGTGCGCGGCCAAACCGCCAGCGTGACGGAAGAGGCCACACCCACCACGCAGGCCAGCCCCGGCCTGTTTGACCTGACCAGCTTGCAGCGCGAAGCCAACGGCAAATTCGGCTTCTCGGCCAAGACCACGCTGGCCCTGGCGCAAAGCCTGTACGAGCGCCACAAGGCCCTGACCTACCCGCGTACCGACTCGCGCCACCTGCCCGAAGACTATGTGCCTGTGGCTAAGGACACGTTCGCGATGCTGGCCGACAGCGGCATGCGCCACCTGGCCCCGCACGCCCTCACGGCACTCAACAACAACTACGTGCGCAAGATCCCGCGTGTGTTCGACAACAAAAAGGTCTCGGACCACTTCGCCATCATCCCCACGCTGCAAGCGCCCAGCGGCCTGTCTGAGGCCGAACAAAAGCTGTATGACCTGGTGGTGCGCCGCTTCATGGCGGTGTTTTTCCCGAGCGCCGAATACCAAGTGACCACCCGCATCAGCGTGGCCGCAGGCCACAGCTTCAAGACCGTGGGCAAGGTCTTGGTCAAACCCGGCTGGTTGGCCATCTATGGCAAAGAAGCCGCAGAAGAAGTGGAAGACGCCAAGGACGGCGACAAAGGCCAGAACCTGGTGCCGGTGCGGCCGGGTGAGCAGGTCGGCGTGGACTCGGTAGAGGCCAAGGGCCTGAAGACCCGCCCGCCGGCACGCTATTCAGAAGCCACGCTGCTGGGCGCCATGGAAGGCGCGGGCAAGATGGTCGACGACGACGAGCTGCGCGAAGCCATGCAAGAAAAAGGCTTGGGCACGCCTGCCACCCGCGCCGCCACGATCGAAGGTCTGATCAACGAAAAATACATGCTGCGCGAAGGCCGCGAGATGATCCCGACGGCCAAGGCCTTCCAGCTCATGACGCTGCTGCGCGGCCTGCAGGTGGAAGAACTGTCCAAGCCAGAGTTGACCGGCGAGTGGGAATACAAGCTGGCGCAAATGGAGCAAGGCAAATTGAGCCGCGCCACCTTCATGGCCGAGATCGCGGCCATGACCGAGCACATCGTCAAGAAAGCCAAAGAGTACGACCGCGATACCGTGCCCGGTGACTACGCCACCGTCACCACCCCCTGCCCCACCTGTGGTGGCGTGGTGAAAGAAAACTACCGCCGGTACACCTGCACGGGTGCCGACGGTGCCAGCGAAGGCTGCGGTTTCTCGTTTGGCAAGACGCCTGCGGGCCGTACCTTCGAGCCGGCCGAAGTCGAGCAGTTCATGCGCGACAAAAAGATCGGCCCCCTGGAAGGCTTCCGCTCAAAAGCCGGTTGGCCTTTTGTGGCCGAGATGGCGCTCAAGTACAACGAAGAAGAGAAGAACTGGAAACTCGAGTTCGACTTCGGTGACGACAAGAAAAACGAAGAGAGTGGCGAGATCGTCGAGTTCACCGACGAGTCGCTGGGCGTGTGCCCTAAGTGCGGCAGCGCGGTGCACGAGCACGGCAGCAACTACGTTTGCAGCAAGGCCGTGCCAACGAATGAGCAGCCCACGCCGAGTTGTGACTTCAAGACCGGCAAGATCATCTTGCAGCAAACGGTGGAGCGCGAGCAAGTCGTCAAACTCTTGGCAGCTGGCAAAACCGACCTGCTCGACAAGTTCATCAGCAACCGCACACGACGCCCCTTCAAGGCCATGCTGGCCTGGAACCCCGAAGAGGGCAAGGTGACGTTTGAGTTTGAGCAGCGCGAAGGGGGCAAGAAATACCCGCCGCGCAAGACGGCAGCGACCAAAACACCGTTTGGCAAAGTGGCGGCTAAAAAGAGCACGGCCAAAACCGCTGCTGCCAAAACCGCCAAGTCGCCTGCGGCCAAAAAAGCAGCCAAACCTGCCGCCGAAAAAGCCCCACGCAAAGCCGCCGTGGGCACCCTCAAACCCAGCCCGGCCTTGATGGCCGTGATCGGCGATGGCACATACGCCCGCACCGAGGTGGTCAAGAAAATCTGGGACTACATCAAAGCCAACAACCTGCAAGACCCGGCAGACAAGCGCTCCATCAAAGCCGACGGCAAGCTGCAAGCGGTGTTTGGCAAGGACAGCGCCACCATGTTCGAGCTGGCCGGGATCATCGGCAAGCACCTGAGCTGAGCTTCGCCGAAGGGCTGCCCAAGCCCTGCAGCTTGAAGCTTGCGGTGCATCTTTTGTAGGTCGGTGCCTTCAGGTCCGACGTGCGGCAGGTGGACCACAGGCCTTTGAAAATCCCGCTGCGCGAGTGCATGCCACGTCGGGCCACAAAGGCCCGAGGAATGACGGGCATTCACACCATCCAGTCAGCCGAGGTTCAGGGCTCTTGACAATGAATCTGAACGGGCAAAGCTGAGAGCAAGGCTTTGAGCGGCGCCCAAGCGGCCAAAGGCGTTGCCCTTGCGTCAATCTCGACAGGCGCATCGCCCATGGCATGCACTTGCGGCCATTGCGTTGGGGCCAATGGCAAGGGCCCCATCACCTGATCGACCAAGGCCTGCACCACCGCGCCTGCCGCCAAGGTGCGCAGTTCGGGTTTGTAGATCTTGCCCACATTCGTCACCGGCATGCGGGGCAGCACGGTGATGGATTTGGGCTTGGCGGGGCCTTCGTCCACACGCTCGGCCGTGAAAGCGAGCAACTCGGCTTCGGTCACATGGCTGTCGGGCTTGAGGGTGGCAAAGGCCACGGGCAGTTCGCCCGCGTAGGCGTCAGGCGCACCCACTGCCGCACACAAGGCCACTGCTGGGTGCGCACCCAGTGCGTCTTCGATCACTTTGGGGTCGATGTTGTGGCCGCTGCGGATGATCAGGTCCTTGGCCCGGCCCGAAAGGTGCAGGCGGCCTTGCGTGTCGATGAAGCCCACATCACCCGTGATGAGCCAGCCGTCGGGTGTGAAACTGCGGGCTGTCTCGGCGGCGTCCAGATAACCAGAAAATAAATTCGGCCCTTGGTAAAGCACCATGCCTTTTT
Organism: uncultured Limnohabitans sp.; assembly: GCF_937889215.1. Lineage (GTDB taxonomy): Bacteria > Pseudomonadota > Gammaproteobacteria > Burkholderiales > Burkholderiaceae_C > Limnohabitans_A. The sequence goes on along the minus strand of NZ_CALBEX010000135.1, from coordinate 6,885 downwards.
CGCCTGCAGGCAGGGCCTGCGTTGTGGCCTGGTCATCGCTGCTCAGCGCCACGATGCGCACACGTGCATGCGGCAAAGGCCAACCCACGCAGCCTGCGGGCGCGTTCAGCCCGGGTGGGGCCACGGTGCTCAGACCGGCGGTTTCGGTCATGCCCAGGCTCTCGTTGATGTGCAAACCGAAGGCTTGTTCAAAGCGCTGCGCCAGCTCGGGCGGCAGCGGTGCCGCGCCTGTGCGCACCGCACGCAGTGTTGAGATGTCGGCCCCCTGCAGCGGTACCCCCACCAATGCGGCCAGCACCGTGGGCACCCCCGACATCAGCGTGCAGCGGTGGTGGGCCACCAGCCGCCAATAGTTGTGCACCACCTCGCGGTTGCGAAACATGGCTTCGGTGGGAATGACCACATGCATGCCCACCGCCAGCGAGCACAAGGCCCCGGGCAACACGCCGGCTACATGGAACAGCGGGTAGCCGTTGATGGTCACGTCGCTCGCCTGAAAGCCCTGCATCGTGGCATTGGCCCATGCGGTGAACACCTGTGCGCCATGGCTATGCCTGGCCAGCTTGGGGGCTCCGGTGGTGCCACCCGTGTGAAAGTAAGCCGCGATGTCCGTGGGCTGAAAGACGCGTTGGCTGACCAGGTGCTCGTCCACCTGCGTGGCCCGTAAGGCGTGAAAGTCTTGGGCACCTGCAGGCAGCGGGTCACCTTTTTGAAGTGGGCCTCCGTCCGGGTTGACCAGCAACACCGTCTTCAAACCCGGCAACTGGGTTTGCAAGCGCAAGGCTTTGGCCCGCAGTTGGCTGTCGTCTTCAGAACCGTGCGCGATCAGCACTTTGGCGTTGCTGGCGCGCAGCAAGGACAGCAACTTCTCTTCGCTGAGTAAGGGGTTGAGCGGCTGCACAATGCCAGCCGCTTCGCCGCCCCAAAGCGCCAAATGGTAGGCCAAGCCACCGGGCAACAAAACGGCCACGGCATCCTGAGGGCCCACACCCAGCTGGTGCAGCAAATTGGCGGTTTGGTGGATGCCTTGCAGCAAGCTGCGGTAGGTCCAAATGGTGGACTTGCCACCGGGCAGGCCCGTGTGCAAAAAAGTCAGCGCAGACCGGTCGGCATGTGCCAGCGCGCTGGCTCGGATCAGCGCATAGGTGCTGGACCAGGGTACGGATTGGGCCAAGGGCGTGGCCTCAACATGGTGAAGATCGGCCAGCGATTGAATGGGGGATGAAACAGTCAGATGCATGCGCGATGGTAGCCACCGCCTGCCGGCGGCTTTGTCCCGCAGGTGGCAAAGGCGTTCTGGGGCACATTCTGAGCAGGCTTGTGCTGGGTTCAGCCCTGTGCAAGCCCAGCGGTGCACAAGCGACAGCGCCGCCCCGCGCTTTCTTTCAGAATAGCTGTTCCTTTCACCACACCAAAGAGACACCATGCAACACATCGGATTTATCGGCGCTTCGGGATTGATGGGCCATGGCATGGCCAAGAACATCCGGGCCAAGGGTTTTGACTTGTCGATTTCGGTTCACCAGCGCACCGCGCCCGTGCAGGACTTGCTTGCGGCAGGGGCGCAGCAGGTCAGCGCATACGCCGACTTGGCAGCTTGCGACGCGGTGCTGATTTGCGTGACCGGATCGCCGCAGGTTGAGGCGGTGGTGGCTGGGCCAGGGGGCATTTTGTCCAAGGCGCGTGCGGGCTTGATCGTCATCGACACGTCCACCAGCGAGCCCGAGTCCACCCGTCGCCTCGCGGCCTTGTGCGCCGCGCAGGGCGTGATTTACGTGGACGCGCCCCTGACGCGCACGCCCATCGAGGCCGAGGCGGGCAAGCTCAATTCCATGGTGGGCGCATCGCCCGAAGTGTTCGCCCGCATCGAGCCGGTGGTTCGCGCCTACAGCGAAAACGTGTTCCATGTGGGCGAGATGGGCTCGGGCCACGTCGTCAAGCTGCTCAACAACTTTGTGGCGCAGGCCATTTGCACGGCCACGGCCGAAGCCTTCGCAGTGGGGGCCAAGGCGGGCGTGGACCTGGACAAAGTGGTGCAGGTCATCTCGGCCGGCGGGGTCAATTCGGGCCTGTTCCAGCTGATGTCCAAAACCCTGCAGGGCGACTACGGCGCAATGAAGTTCGAGCTGAACAACGCGGCCAAGGATTTGCGGTACTACTCGCACCTGACCGAGAGCGTGAAGGTGCCCTCGATCATCGGCACCAGCGTGCACCAAGCGCTGAACACGGCCGTGGCTTTGGGTTATGGCAGCGAGATGGTGCCCTCGCTGGTCAAGGCTCAGGCCCAACTCAATCAGGTCAAGATCGGCCCGGCCTGAGGGCCTGAAGCCCGGCCTAATTTATTTCAGGTTGCCAGAGAGGAACTGCTGCAGGCGTTCGCTGCGGGGCTGAAACAGGATGTCGCGGGGCGCACCTTGCTCCTCGACACGGCCTTGGTGCAAAAACATCACTTGGCCAGAAACTTCGCGGGCAAATCCCATTTCATGGGTCACCACCACCATGGTGCGGCCTTCCTGCGCCAAAGCTTGCATGACCCGCAGCACCTCGCCCACCAGCTCAGGGTCAAGGGCCGATGTGGGCTCGTCAAACAGCATGACCTCAGGCTCCATGGCCAGTGCGCGGGCAATGGCCACACGCTGCTGCATGCCGCCAGAGATGTGCGCCGGGTAGTGCTGCATGGCTTGCACATTGAGGCCGACTTTGTCCAGGTAAGTTTGTGCACGCTCGCGCGCCTGGACTTTGCTCAAACCGAGTACCCGGATCGGCGCTTCCATGACGTTTTCGAGCACCGTCATGTGGCTCCACAAGTTGAAGTGCTGAAACACCATGCCCAAGCGGGTGCGCATGCGCTCCAGTTGCCGGGGCTGGGCCGCTTTGAGCATGCCGTCGGAAGCCAGGGTCAAGTCCATTGGCTCGCCTGCCACGCTGATGCTGCCGCTGTTGGGGCGCTCAAGCAAATTGATGCACCGTAAAAATGTGCTTTTGCCCGAACCACTGGAGCCGATGATGCTGATGACGTCGCCCGCATTGGCCGTCAGGGAAACACCTTTGAGCACTTCGTGCGTGCCGAAACTTTTGTGAATGTCTTGAACTTGGAGCTTGTGGCTCATGGGGGGTGCTCCGAATCAGATAAAGCTGCAACGCATAGGGTTCATGGGCCGAGCAAGGGGCCCAAGCGCCGGACGTTTTGGCCCGAAATCTTGGCCAACTCCATGCCCGTGGTGGTCCAGCGCAGGTTGTGCCGGGCATACAACACGCCATCGGTGTCGCTGCAAACGTCTTGGCTTTGCCCAGTCAAGGGGTTCACCACGCGCGCCACCACGTCGCCGGGCAAGACCCGATCGCCCGGAGCCTTCTGGTAACTGATGACGCCTGAGCACGGTGCCAACAGGTACTGCGAACCCGCCAGCGGGCTGGCCTGGCACTGCAACGCAGGCAGGCTTGTGTTGGCGTCGCCGCTGAGCACCCCCAAGTGCGTTAAAAAGGTCTGAATCGCCTGGCTGTCTTGTGCAGCCAAAGCATCATTCACATCGGTTTGCCCGCGTAACTCGACGGTGCTGCTCAGGCAGCCTTGGGGAATGGGGTGTGTCACTACAAAATCCGCACCGTGGCTGAGTGCCACTGATTCGCGCAACTGCCACCAAACCCCGCTGAGCACTTCGTCAAAGCAATGGCCACCTGTGCCGCGTGCCAGCAACACCGCTTGCGCGCCCAAGCCCCGGGCCAGTGGCAGCAAGCCGGCTTCGCATTCGGGCTCCATGTAAAGGTGGACCACGGCCTCAAAATCACAGTGCAGGTCGAGCACCACGTCGGCATCGCAAGCCAGCCCCATCAGGGTGTGGCGCAGGCTGTCCAGTTCGGTGGTGGGCGGGTGGCGTTGGAGCGCCGCGTGCATGGCTTGACGGATGATGTGGGCGTTGCGCTGTGCATCCGGACCCAGTTGGTCGGCCACATCATGGCCGCTTTCGCGCACCCAAGTGGCCAGCGCCGGGTAATGGCGGTTGAAGTTCTGGCCGCTGGCCATTTCAAAGCGGCCCATTTGCAGTTGCATCCAAGTTTGGTCCAGCCCAATCGGGTTGGCCAATGGCACCAACACCACTTCACCTTGCAACTGCCCGGCCACCTCCGCCGCTTGCAACCGTTGGCGCAAATGCTGGAGCACCAACATGCCCGGCAACTCGTCGGCGTGCAAGCTGGCCTGCAGGTACACCTTGGGGCCTCGGCCCGGCACCCCAAAATGCCAACTGCTGAGGCTGCGCGAGGTGCCGCAAGCGGGGGAAATCAGAGGGTGATGTTGTGTGTCCATGGCAGTTGGCAGCGTGAATACAAGCGAGACTCGCAACCCTTAAACGTTTGCCTGGCGCGGGCGCAAATGGGCCAGCCAGCGTTTTTCAGCCAAACGAAACAGCATGACCAACACCAAGGTGAGCGACAGGTAAATCAGGCCTGCGGTGATGAAGGCCTCAAAGGGCAAGTAAAAGTCCGAGTAAATCGAGCGCGCAGCGCCGGTGATGTCCAACAACGCCGGCACCGCACTGGCCAGCGAGGTGCTGTGCAGCATCATGATCACTTCGTTCGAATACCCTGGCAAGCTGCGGCGCAGGGCCGAGGGCAACACAATGCGGCGCAGACAAGCCCAGCGGCTCAGTCCGCAGGCGCGAGCGGCCTCGATCTCGCCCGGTGGCACATGCCGGATCGAGCCGGCCAGCAACTCGGTGGTGTAGGCGCAAGTGTTCAGCGAGAACGCCAAGGCCGCACAAAAGAAAGGCTCTTTGAAACCACTCCACAAGAAGGAGTCGTCCCAGCGGTTCTGGATGTATTCCAGTTGCCCCAGGCCGTAATAAATCAGGTACACCTGTATCAGCAGCGGGGTGCCGCGCATCACATAGGTGAACAGCCACACCGGACCGCGCAACCCCAGACGAGGAGATACACGCGCCAAGGCCAAAGGCAAAGACAGCAAGCCCCCCAGAACCAAGCAAACCAGCAACAGCGTTAGCGAGTTGAGCGTGCCTTCCCAAAACAAGCGCAGACTTTCGGGACGCAAGATGACGTCAAATTCCATCTAAGCTTGCTCCCGCCCCGCACCCATGCTGTATTTCTTTTCGAGCCAACCCAGCCCCCACATCGACACCGTTGTCATGGCCAGGTAGATAAAACCAGCAAAGACCAAAAACAACAGCGAGGCATTGGGCACTTCGCCCCGTGCAGCCGCCCCGGCCTGTTTGGCCAGGTAGGTCATGTCTTGCAAACCCAGCAGCGACACCAGCGCGGTGGACTTCATGAGCACCAGCCAGTTGTTGGTGAAACCTGGCAAAGCCAAGCGCACCATTTGCGGCAAGGTGATGCGCCAAAACACCTGCCAAGGGCGCAAGCCAAAGGCCATTCCAGCCTCCATTTGCCCTTTGGGAATGGCCAATATCGCGCCACGAAACGTCTCGGTCATGTAGGCGCCATAGATGAAACCAATGGTCAACACCCCGGCGGTGAAGGGGTTGATTTCGATGGGACCGAAATCGCCCAAGGCTTCTAAAAGGTGGTTCAGGCCGATTTGGCCACCGTAAAAAATCAGCAGCATCAGAACCAAATCCGGTATGCCTCGGATCACCGTGGCATACCCATTGGCCGCCCAGATGGCGGGCTTGCTGTTAGACAGTTTGGCCAAGGCCCCCGCCATGCCCAGCAACACCGCCACCAACAAAGACGCCAACCCGACCTGAATGACGAGCAGCGAACCCTGCAAGATGCTGAGGATGTAAGGCGTCATGCGTACAGGCGCGCTGCTGGCCGGAGATCACTGACCCCAAAGGTCAACGCCGGGCACAAACTCTTCGGAAATCTTCTTCCAAGTGCCATCGGCACGGATGTCACCAATGGCTTTGTTCAAAGCGGCTTTCAGGTCATTGTTGCCTTTGCGCAAAGCCACGCCAACGCCTTCGCCGAAATACTTCTTCATGCTCAACTGTGGCCCCACAAACACATGGTTTTTGCCATCAGGTGTGCTCAAAAAGCCGCCCTCGACTTCGATCACATCGGCCACGGTGCCATCCAGGCGTCCGGCTTTGATGTCCAAATAAACCTGGTCTTGGGCGTCATAGCCCACCACGCTCACACCAGCAGGCGTCAACTCGCCTTTGGCGTATTTTTCTTGGGTCGAGCCTTTGAGAACACCGATTTTCTTGCCCTTCAAGCTGGCGGGCGAGCCGTCGGTCTTGATGTCTTTGTGAACCACAATTTTGGAAGATGTTTTGTAGTACTTGCTGCTGAAGTCCACCTGCCGCAAACGGTCTTCGGTGATGGACATCGAAGAAACGATGGTGTCGTACTTCTTGGCCATCAGGCCGGGGATCATCGCGTCCCACTGCTGCTCCACAAATACGCACTTGGCCTTGATCTTGGCGCACAAGGCTTCAGCGATCTTCACGTCAAAGCCGGTGGGCTTGCCATCTGGGGTCTTGTAGGTGAACGGCTTGTAAGTGGGGTCAATCGCGACGCGGATTTCTTTCCAGTCCTTGGCCGAAACTGAAAAGCTGGCGGCCATGACCATGGCACCCAAAAGCAGTGATTTTTTGAACATGAAAGGAAACTCCCTGGAGGTATTGACTGTGCGCAGAAGTCATTTGCACACATAAAAGCACGCCCGTGCGCACGATTTTGAACAAATGAGCATATCACCGCAGAAGACGTCCAAAGACCCGTGTTTCCACTTAAATAAATTAAATAGTATTTAAAAAATTCCAACTACGCGCCATGCGGTCTTTGTGCAGGGGCATGCAAACCCCGGACGGCTTTGCTTGGTTTAGCGACCCACCACCTGCGCCATTTCCAGGCACTTGTTCGAGTAACCCCACTCGTTGTCATACCAGGCCACCACCTTGATGAAGG
>NZ_CALBEX010000134.1 GCF_937889215.1 uncultured Limnohabitans sp. | reverse complement strand
CGCCACCCAGCTTTGCATGTGCGCTTGCAACTGGCCTTGCACCTGCTGCGCCCAAGCCGTAGGGTTCTGCGCCATCGCTGCGGGTGAAATGGCAATCACCTCGCTCACTTGCCACTGCACCGCCATCTGGCCCGCAGGGGTGTGCCGTTGGCCCAAGCTCAGGCTCAAAGTCCAGCGCCAGACTTCCTCGGGCATAACCAAGCCCCGGCTCATACGCTCAGACCAAGTGCGCGCCAGCTCGGGCGCATGCGGCTTAAGGGACATCTCTGCCGTCCAGCCGCTGGGTGCTTCTTCGCGTCCCGTCAAGGCCTGCATGTAAGTGTTGCCCGCTGCTGGGGCCTCGTAGGCGGCCAGCGCCTGCGTGCGCCAGCGCTGCGAAGCCTGCATGTTCTGTGTCCAAGACTGCTGCGCCAAGTTCAACAAGGTTTGGCTGGCAAACTGCTGCGGCCCACTGAAACCCTCAGGCACCACGGTTTGCACCAGCAGCGGCAAGCGCCAAGGGCGCGGTGGCGCGGCACAGGTCTTGTCTGCGCCCAATGGTTTCCAGCCCCACGGCAACACCTCTGCGCTGACGCGGGTCTTGGGCTCATCGTCCTGCACATAAGACAACACCCGCACCCCACGCACCTGCGCCTCAGAGTGGAAATGAGCGCTCTCGTGCAAAGCCCCTTTGTCGTCCACCCAGGCCGAACTGATCACCCGGGTCGGGCGCTCCAGCGTGGCATCCAAAATCGCCTGACGAATCGCGTCCAGCTGCGCCTCGTTTTGGGCCTGAACCAAATCCCGTGAGGAAATCGTCTGCGCCTTGGCGTTGGCCAAAGCCCGCACCGGGGCCGAAGCCATGGCACGGGCGGCCAACTCGGCCGGTGTCAAGCTTTGCGCCGCAGCCGAACCCACCCAGCCGCCACACAGGCCCACACCCAAACCCACACCCAAGCCAAAACCCGCGCCAACACGGCGCCAAAAGGCCAAAGGCCGAGGGGCCAACAAGGGAGCAGGGCGGGTCAGGGTCATGGCATTTCCAGTCAAGTGCTTCAGTAGAGGGTGACTCAGCGGCGACGGGCGGTCAGCTGGCCCAAATACAGCGCACGCAAATCACGCACCACCTGCTGGTCCAGCGACATGGTGGTCTCGTAGGTGTCATCGCCTACGGGGGTGATGCTCACCATGGTCGCCCCATAAATCACACCCTCGACTTTGGCGCGGAAGGTGTCGCTCATGATCGTCATGTCGGCCACCGTGGTGGTCGCATCGAGCTGCTGGCCATACACCTGCTCCGTCAAAGATCGGTAAGCGTCGAGCTTGGAGGCACGGATCGCCAACAAACGCTGCTGGGCCGGGTTCTTGTGGTTTTGCACGCTGATCACCGCGTAGCCCGTGGCCACCAGGGTTTCGCGCTTTTCCACCATGGGCGTGATCATCGAAGCCGGGACGGCAGGCGCTGCCGCTTTTTCCTGAGCCATGAGGTTCAAAGGCAAGGCCTGGCAACCCGCCAAAACCCAGGTGGTGAGCAAAGTGGCGGCCAATGAAAGACGAGGGGTCATAAAGCATCTCCAGAAATGAACACCCTCGCAGCCCGAAGGGGCGCGCAGCTGGGGTGTGACTTGATGCATACATCGACAGCAAAACCCAAGTCTTGAGCCATGAGGGCGTTTGACGCACCAACTTGCGGCTTAAAAATCAACTTGAATTGTAAAATACACAAAAAATTCATGAAATTTGACGATAAAAGTGTATTTTTCATTAAATACTTGCTAAGATAGCATTTGTTAATTTATAAACAAAGAAGTCGATAATTCGACAAAACACCCAAATCAATCGCCGCCATGGCAGCGCACCGCCCACCCGGCATTGCACTGACAGCCCTCCAGCCCAACAGACACCGGATCCCCATGAAAGCCAGCGCCAAAACCCAAATCATTGGTCAAAGCCGAGCCACGCAGTTCCTGCGTGACCTGATCCAAACATTGGCCGCCTCGTCCTCGACCGCCTTGGTCACAGGCGAGAGTGGCACGGGCAAAGAGCTGGTGGCCCAGGCGCTGCATGCCCAAGGCCCCCGCGCCAGCGGCCCCTTTGTGCCCATCAACTGCGGCGCCATCCCCCGCGAACTCATTGAAAGCGAACTGTTCGGTCACCGCAAAGGCACCTTCACCGGCGCCGTGGCCGACCGACTGGGCCGTTTTGAGCTGGCCCACGGCGGCACC
>NZ_CALBEX010000133.1 GCF_937889215.1 uncultured Limnohabitans sp. | reverse complement strand
CTTGCCTTGCCTTGCCTTGCCTTGCCTTGCCTTGCCTTGCCGCAGCTATGCGTCTAGCGTCAAGCATTCATGATGCACTTAGCATCATTACAAACACGTCGTAAAAACACGACGATTGCTGTCATTTACAAGGACAGCAACGCATGGCAAAGCCCATACGTCGGTCGCTGGCCAGACGCTTGGGTCGCAACATCGGAGACCGCCGTCGGGCCGTTGGCCTGACACAGGAACAACTCGCCGAGTACCTCGAAATCGACACCCTGACCGTGTCGCGTTACGAAACCGGCAACATACTCCCGCCATTGACCGTGGTGGACGTCGTCGCACGGCTGCTCAACACCACCATCGCAGATCTGCTTGGCGAAGCACCCGTTCAGCCCGTCGAGCATGCCGACCGCATTGGCATCTGGTTGGCCAGCCTCGCCCTGTCCGATCGAGACTGGATTGAGCGCGTTATCAAGCAACTGGTTGAACGCTGCCAGCCACGTAAACGGGGTCGTCCACGCACCCGCCCCAAAGCGGATAAGGTGCCGCCACCATCTCCACCCGCTTGACTGGTGAGGCCCAGGCAACTCAATCCCATAGTCATATTGCCAACAATGACTGGGAGATCCCAATTGGAGAGAAAAGCGTCAGTGCATTCCATGGACGGCTGAGAACGATCAGTCAAAAAGATCCCCTTGCCCAGGCTGTGTGGCGTTGCTCCAGAACACCGAGTCGGCATACTTTGCCGCCAAGGCATCCAGGTCAATGCTCTGCTCATCGTCGCTGAACTCGAACGACCCAAACATGTTCACGTGCTGCCACGCCACCGGCGACATGCCCTGGATGAACGCGATGGCGTCGAGATCCCCGGCGGCCACCTTCTGTTCGTACACCTTGGACAGCAAGGCCGTGTTGTAGTAAATGACCGCGTTGGCAATTAGCCGGGCGCAATCATTCCAGACCTGCTGCTCGGTTTCCGTCTGTACCTTGAACTTCCCGCTGTTGATAAAGGACACCGCCCGACGGAACCGGTGATAGGCCTCGCCCCGATTGAGCGCCTTTTGCACGCTCTGGCGCAGTTCGACATCATCAATGAAGTCCAGAATATAGATGGTGCGAAGGATGTTGTCCAACTCCCACAGGGCTTTTTTGGTGTTGTTTTGCCGGGCGTAGCTGCTGAGTTTGCGCACCACAGTTGCCTGGGTTGTGTCCTTTTGCGCAAGGGATGCCAAGATGCGCTGGACGTTGGGCCATTCGCTGATGATCAACTCTTCGTTGGCCTTACTGCTTGGTCGAATAAGCATATCGGCCGGATACTGACTTGGCAGGTTGAACCCGACCAGGGAAGCGGTTTTCTTTTGCACGGTCTTATAGCGCGGGGCAAAGCTGTAGCCGCTTGCATACAGGCACAGATAATTGACCTGGTTGGTGCCATGCGTATCGGTCGAGTGGCGCGTTGGCTTGATGTCCGACGTGTTGTTGTACAGCAGGTCAAACACAAAATGGCTCTCATGCTCGTGGGTACCGATGATCTTGGCGTTGATGGGCACGTGGTTGGCAACCACGGTGCAGGCGCTCACGCCCTTGTCCCAGCCGAAATACTTGGGCGAATAACGGGAATTGAAGGTGTCGATCTGGGTTTCAAACCGCTGGCCATCGCTGCTGGAATGCAGCTCATCGCGGATGTTGAAAAGTCTGAAGGCAGGCAGCTCGGCCGTGGCATTGCTGATGGCGTCATTGGCCGCGTGCACGGTATCCGGGCTCAGATAGCTGCGCGCGGTGGTGATCAGGGATGCGTGGCTCAAGCCCGAGACCTCGGCCATTTTGCCCAAACCCATGTTGGTGCCGTAGGCCACCACGCAAGCCAGGATTTGGCGCAGATCCGGCGCGTGCTTGACGGATCGATTCAGAACATGTTCGAAGGCATCCAGAAAATGAGTCTCTTTGTTCACGAAGCGCAACAGGTCGGCAACAGCAATTCCGGGCAACTGGCTGTAGAACGGGGTATTGCTGGTCTCTGGCGCAGTTGGGTAAATCAGGGACCAACGCTTCTTATCACCTTGGCCTACGACTTTGATGTTGGTGTTGACGCAGGCGGCCACACGCTGATTGACGGTCACCAGGCGGTCTTCGAGTTTGGCGCGCAAAGTCGCTAGCGTCTCTTCGATGGGCGTGGTCAAGAAGGGCTGTCCGATTTCAGCGAGCACAGCGTCTTTGTGCTCCCAGCGGGCGTCGCTGATCAGGTCATCTTCAAACTGGCGGAATTCGTTGCTGTGATTGACATACAGATCGCCGGACTCCAGCGCATTGCGCAGTAGCCGGTAGACCAGAAACTCATACCGGTCCGCGTCGAGGGTTTTGCGCCTTTCTCCGTCCTCGATGGTCTCGACATACAGGTGTTTTTTGAGCGCTGACGGAATGATGGCCTCAGGCAACTTTGAAGAGTCTGCCTGGCGCAGTGACTTGTTCTGGCGCAATTGTTCTTGCATGAGGGTGATGGCGCTGACCAATGGCGCCTCGTCCACGCGCCCCGAAAAATCGAGTTCCTTAAACAGATGACGCAAGTTGCGCTTGATGGCCATGGAGAGCTTGGCAAAGTAAGCCCACTCGAAGGCAAGTCTGTCAAAGGTAATGTTGCGCAGGTAGTCGGCGACAGATGGGAAAGCCTTCGGGTCCAGCAATTCAAAAGCCCTCGTCTTGACGGTGGAAAACGGACAATCGTCGGCGATGGACTCATCCACAAAGAGGCTCAGCACTTCCCCGGCTGCGAGCAAATTTGTGCTCGCCTCCGAGGTTGCCAGATGCATGGCGTCATTTGCGGCAATCTTGGCGTGCTTGTCAAATTGCCCAACCAGATGGATGAAGGCTTCAAGCAAATTGTCATTGATCTGGCGGAACCGGTGGAAGCAAAAGCACAGCAGGAAAAGTCTTGCACTGGCCGACGCCATACGCCTGAGTTTGTACCGGGGTGTAGAACTGAACCAACGAGGCGTAGTACTTGACGCTTTCATTTGACAGACCCGCGCGCGGCACGAAGGTGAGCGCAAATTGGTGAGCCGCAAAAAAGAATTGACGTCGTTCCACCTCCTGGCGCAACTCCTTGTTGCCAAAGCTCTTGGGTTCACGCTTGATGGCGCTCAGGGTGAGCATGTCGTCATCCTCGCCTTGCAACAAATCGTCCAAGGTTTTTCTGACATCCGCTGGCATATGCTCGTCCATAATCTGCGTGACGCGGGCGTTCTCGCGCTCCAGCACCGCACCAATAAGGTCTTGCAATGTGCTGTAGCTGGGCGCGACAATGCGGTGGGTTTCAATATGGTGCAGGGCTTCGCGCAGAAGGTAGATGGGCTTGGTCGATATTGCCGCCGTACGCAGCAGTTTGCTGGTCAATTCTGTGGCGGCTGCACCGTCAAAGGCCTGGTAGGCGCAAAGTGCCAGAATGGATTGCTGAATTCTGGCGCGCGTTTTTGCGACAGGCAGTTGCAGCTCTTTTGTGTCAATGCCCCAGAAGTGCCGATCTGCGATATGGCGCAAATCGGCCTGCACGTCTATTACTTGGAAGGTGAAGAATTTTCGCTTTGCTTTGAAGTACCCCAGTTCAAGGGCTTGGAA
>NZ_CALBEX010000132.1 GCF_937889215.1 uncultured Limnohabitans sp. | reverse complement strand
GGTCGATGCCGCTGTAGGTTTTGGTGCGGCTTTGGATGATGCTCATGGGGGATCCTGTTCAACGGGTCAGTCCAGCATACAGGACGGGGAGTTTTTCGGGCAGGCGCTCGACCTTGTCGACCACCAGGTAATGGCGTTCGCCAAAAATGCGGCTGACGTATTGGTCGGCGCGGGGGTCCAAGCTCATGCAATAGGTGGTCACTCCGTTGCGAGCGGCCGCCTCGACGGCTTTTTTGGTGTCGTGGCGCAGGTACTGCGGGTCGCGCACATCCACATCGGCGGGCTCGCCGTCGGTGATGACCAGCAAGAGTTTTTTGCTGCTGCGCTGGGCTTTGAGCGCGGCCGTGGCGTGCCGAATGGCCGCGCCCATGCGGGTGGACAACTGGCCTTGCATGCCCGCCAAGCGGGCCTTGGCCAAGTCGTCGTAGGACTGGTCGAAGTCTTTGAAGCGCCAGTAGTTCACGTCGTGGCGGCCATCCGAACAAAAGCCATGGATCGCAAAAGGGTCGCCCACCTTCTGGATCGCATCGGCCAACAAAGCGCAGGCCGAGCGGGTCAGGTCCAACACCGTGTGTTCTTGCCCCGCCACTTTGTCGTTCGTGGAGTGCGACAGGTCAAGCAAGACCAGCACCGAGATGTCGCGGGTTTTGCGCACGCTGCGCATCATGATGCGCGGGTCGGGCTGACGGCCCATGCGCATCTCGATCACCGAAGCCAACGCAGCGTTGAGGTCAATCTCATCGCCATCCTCGAGCTTGCGGATGCGCTGCACCCCTTGGGGCTGCATGGCATCCAAAATGAATTTCATGCGACCGATCAAACGGCGGTGCTCGCTCAAGATGCCATCGATCAGCGTCGGGTCGCCCGCTTTGGGCCGACGCTCTTGCACCGTGGCCCAAGCGGGACGCTCGAGCTGGGTCATGTGGTCCCACTCGGCGTAATGCACGGGCGGCAACACCGGTTCGCGACCTTCGCTTTCATTGAAGGACACGCCCAGGTCTTCATAAGGGAACAACTCGGTGCCCAGCACCCAGACCTCTTGCGCGTCGTCGCCAGCACCCTCCACTTCCAGCTCGTTGACGAATTCCATCAAGTTGACTTGCTTGCGCACCTTTTGGGGCGGCTCGTAACCCGCAGCGACCGAACGCTCAAAGTCATAGCCATCAAAGGCCCAAAAATAGCGGTTGTCGTCGCGGTAGACGGCGGCTTGACCATCCGTTCGGGGAGCGAAGGCGGGGCCTTGCGTGAGCTCGCGGTAGCTGTGCGCCAACTGCACACCCATAGCCCACGATTCGCTGTTGTTGTGGGGCTGGGCCAGCAGGCGTGGCATGGCTTCGGCCATCAAGGCACGGCCTTGGGCAATCCAAGGGTGATCGTCTTCAT
>NZ_CALBEX010000131.1 GCF_937889215.1 uncultured Limnohabitans sp. | reverse complement strand
CCGCTACGTGCACGCGTCGAAAAATCCATGACGATGTCGGGCACCGATTACCTGATCGCCAAAGACCGCATGTTCCACGTCATGAATGCTTTTGACGAGTACTTTGCCGCTTACGATGCGATTTTGTGCCCAGCTGCTTTAGGTACGGCCCCTGAAGGTTTGTCCTCCACAGGCAATCCGATCATGCAAACCGTCTGGAGCTTTGCAGGACTGCCCTGCGTCAATTTGCCACTGCTGAGCTTGTCCAATGGTTTGCCGCTGGGTGTTCAGGCGGTGGGTTCGTACCAAAACGATGCCCGTTTACTGCGCTCTTCGCGCTGGCTGGTATCTGAATTTGTCAAAAGGAATCAAGCATGAAATCTCTTGAACGCTTTACTGGCCTCTTGGGCCTTGCATTGATGGCAGCTTTTTTGCTGCCCTACATTTTCAAGTTACCGCAACTGGACATCACCTTGATTTTGCTCGGTGGTTTGGGTTTGGCTGTTTTTGATTATCTTTCTTCGGGCAAAGACGACAAGACAGAGTGATCTGCCTGCTTGACCTGAGTGTTTTGTTTGCGCCAGCGCACGTAGATGCGCGCGTAACCTTTGACGTGGGTCTCCAACTTGACTTTAATTCCAATTAATCAAGGGTTATTACTTTGAAATCTGTGCAGCGCGGCAGTAAGATAACCTCCTATGCAAACATTTGCATTGGCTAACTTTTTAGGGCTTGCCCTGACTTCATATTTTCCGGAGTGCAAGATGTCTTCCAAAACCTCCACTTTTTCACGTCGTACCATGTTCACAGGCGCGGCCACCGTGGGCGCTGTGGCTGCAGCCACAGCCGTTTTGCCCGGTGTCGTTAAGCAGGCTGCTGCGCCAGTGGACACAGCCTTGCCAAAGCCCACGCGCGGCGGCGGCTACACCCTGAGCGAGCACGTTCAGCAGTACTACAAGACGACCCGCGTCTGACCCGTTTTTCGCTGTTTCCCCCGTTCAATCCCAACTGGAGCCCTCCATGTTGCTGACTAAAAAGCAAACCAGTTCGTCTGGTACCGCCTCATCTCCTTTCATTCACAGCCTGCGCCGTGGCTTGTCGCAGGCTTTGCCCACATTGGATCGCCGCAGCTTTCTACGCCGCTCTGGCTTGGGCGTAGGTGTGGGTCTGGCTGCTTCGCAGCTGAGCTTGGTGCAAAAAGCCCAAGCTGCAACCGGTGCGTCCAATATTGGCGCCGGCAAAGTTGAAGTCAAACGCACCATTTGCACCCACTGCTCCGTGGGTTGTGCGGTGGATGCTGTGGTCGAAAATGGCGTCTGGGTGCGCCAAGAAGCGGTGTTTGATTCGCCCATCAATTTGGGTGCGCATTGCGCCAAGGGTGCCGCATTGCGCGAACATGGTCATGGCGAGTACCGTCTGCGCTATCCCATGAAATTGGTGAACGGCCAATACGAGCGCATCAGCTGGGACACCGCCCTGAACGAAATCAGCGCCAAAATGTTGGAGCTGAAAAAAGCCAGTGGCCCTGACAGCGTTTACTACGTCGGCTCGTCCAAACACAACAACGAACAGGCGTATTTGTTGCGCAAATTCGTGAGCTTCTGGGGCACCAACAACTGCGACCACCAGGCCCGCATTTGCCACTCCACCACGGTGGCTGGTGTGGCCAATACCTGGGGTTATGGCGCCATGACCAACTCGTACAACGACATGCAAAACAGCAAGGTCGCTTTGTACATTGGCTCCAACGCCGCCGAAGCCCACCCCGTGTCCATGCTGCACATGCTGCACGCCAAGGAAAACGGCTGCAAGATGATCGTGGTGGATCCGCGTTTCACGCGCACAGCCGCTAAAGCTGACGAGTACGTGCGTATCCGTTCTGGCACCGATATTCCGTTTTTGTTTGGTTTGCTGTACCACATCTTCAAAAACGGCTGGGAAGACAAAAAGTACATCAACGACCGTGTTTACGGCATGGAAGCCGTCAAAGAAGATGTGCTGGCGAAATGGACACCTGACAAAGTCGAAGAGGCTTGTGGTGTCAAAGAAGAGCAAATGCTCAAGATCGCCAAGATGCTGCACGACAACAATCCCGGCACCATCGTCTGGTGCATGGGTCAAACCCAGCACACCATCGGCAACGCCATGGTGCGCGCTTCGTGCATTTTGCAATTGGCATTGGGCAACGTCGGCAAGTCCGGTGGCGGCACCAACATTTTCCGTGGCCACGACAACGTTCAAGGTGCGACCGATGTCGGCCCCAACCCCGACTCCTTGCCCGGCTACTATGGTCTGGCCGAAGGTTCGTGGAAGCATTTCGCCAACACTTGGGGCGTGGACTTCGAGTGGATCAAGAAGCAATTTGCAACGCCCGCCATGATGGGCAAGAGCGGTATCACTGTGTCCCGCTGGATCGATGGCGTGTTGGAAAACAACGAGCTGATCGACCAAGACAGCAACCTGCGCGGCGTGTTCTATTGGGGCCATGCCCCGAACTCGCAAACCCGTGGTTTGGACATGAAGCGGGCCATGGACAAGCTCGACTTGTTGGTGGTGGTGGACCCTTACCCCTCGGCCACAGCCGCCATGGCGGCGATGCCAGGCAAAGCCGAAGATTTGAATCCCAACCGCGCGGTTTACCTGTTGCCGGCTTCTACGCAGTTCGAAACCAGTGGGTCGTGCACCGCATCGAACCGATCTATCCAGTGGCGTGAGAAGGTCATCGAGCCTTTGTGGGAAAGCCGCAGCGACCACATGATCATGCACCAGTTGGCAGAAAAGCTGGGCTTTGCCAAAGAGCTTTCGAAGAACTACAAGATGCAAAAAGTGGGTGGCATGGACGAGCCCGTGCCCGAAGACATCTTGCGTGAAATCAACAAGTGCGTCTGGACCATTGGCTACACAGGCCAGACCCCCGAGCGCTTGAAGGCGCACATGAAGAACATGAATGTGTTCGACGTGAAAACGCTGAAGGCCAAGGGCGGCAAAGACAAGGAAACCGGCTACGACTTCACGGGTGACTACTTTGGCCTGCCATGGCCGTGCTGGGGTACGCCCGAGATGAAGCACCCGGGTACCCCCAACTTGTACGATCCATCAAAGCATGTCATGGATGGTGGCGGCAATTTCCGCGCTAACTTTGGCGTGGAACGCGATGGCAAGAGCTTGCTGGCTGAAGACGGCTCGCACTCTGTGGGTGCAGACATCACCACAGGCTACCCCGAGCTCGATCACATCCTGCTGAAGAAGCTGGGCTGGTGGGACGAATTGACCGAAGCTGAAAAGGCCAAGGCCGAAGGCAAGAACTGGAAAACCGATTCATCCGGCGGCATGATCCGTGTGTTCATGAAAGAGCATGGCTGCTACCCCTTCGGCAATGCCAAAGCACGCGCAGTGGTCTGGAATTTCCCTGATCCGATTCCGCAGCACCGCGAGCCGCTGTACGGCACCCGTCCGGACATGATGGCCAAGTACCCGACACACGATGACAAAAAGGCTTTCTGGCGTCTGCCAACCCTTTACAAAACCGTGCAAGACAAGAACATTGCGGACAAGTTGCATGAAAAGTTCCCGCTGATCATGACTTCCGGTCGTTTGGTCGAGTACGAAGGTGGCGGTGAAGAAACCCGATCCAACCCTTGGCTGGCCGAATTGCAGCAAGAGATGTTTGTCGAGATCAACCCAAAATCTGCTGCAGATCGCGGCATCCGCAACGGTGAAAGAGCCTGGGTGAGCACGCCAACAGGCGCACGCCTGAACGTGCAGGCACTGGTCACAGAGCGCGTCGCACCTGACACTGTGTTTTTGCCATTCCACTTCTCTGGCCGTTGGCAAGGTGCTGACATGCTGGCGCATTACCCCAAGGGGGCCGCGCCCATCGTGCGCGGCGAGGCGGTCAATACCGCTACCACTTATGGTTATGACAGCGTCACCATGATGCAAGAGTCCAAGACCACCATCTGCAACATCGAAAAAGCGTAAGCGCCCCTGGAGAACACGATGGCAAGAATGAAATTTATCTGCGATGCAGAGCGCTGCATCGAATGCAACGGTTGCGTCACCGCTTGCAAAAACGAGCACGAAGTCCCATGGGGCGTCAACCGCCGTCGCGTGGTCACCTTGAACGACGGTGTTCCAGGCGAAAAGTCGATCTCGGTCGCGTGCATGCATTGCTCGGATGCCCCTTGTATGGCGGTATGCCCGGTCAACTGCTTTTACAAAACCGAAGAAGGTGTGGTTTTGCATGACAAGGACATTTGCATTGGCTGCGGCTACTGCTCTTACGCCTGTCCCTTTGGCGCACCACAATTTCCTTCCAGCGGCGCTTTTGGTTTGCGCGGCAAGATGGACAAGTGCACTTTCTGCGCTGGCGGCCCAGAGGAGCATGGCAGTCAAGCTGAGTTTGACAAATACGGTCGCAACCGTCTGGCCGAAGGCAAGCTCCCGGCTTGTGCTGAGATGTGCTCGACCAAGGCTTTGTTGGCGGGTGACGGCGACGTCGTGGCCGACATTTTGCGCGGCCGCGTGGTGCAACGCGGCAAAGGTGCTGAGGTGTGGGGTTGGGGCACCGCTTACGGCAATCAGGCCAAAGGAGCATGAGCATGAAAACAGCTTTGATTCTGAGCGCTGCCTTTTTGTTGGCCGCTTGTGGCGAAAACGTGCAAAACAGTCTGGGCAGCACCACCGACAAGCCTGCGGTGAACGGAACGGGCGTGACCGCCTTCACCGATCCAGGCTGGAAAGCCGGTGACAAAGCCAGTTGGTCAAGCCACCTCAAAGCCCGTGCCAGTTACGGCCAAAACGACCACGCCCGCGCTCCCCAGTGATCGCTTAGGAGATGTTCATGCGTCGCTTCTTGTTCTCCATCGGGCTGGCCCTGGCCACTCTGGGCGTGTCTGCCCAGACTTCGCCCAGCACCGATGCGGCAGCCCCAAAACTGGCTGCGGCATCGGACAACAGCTTGGGCGTGAAAAGCGCCAACATTTTTCAGATCGCGCCAGATGCTGATGCCGATCCAAAGTACAAAGACCAAAACAACGCTGAACGCGGACAAGTTCAACCCGGTAACAACGCGCCCATGTGGCGTGCGGTCGGGCAGGGCGTGACCGGCTACAGCAGCCTGCCCAAAAGCCAGGCACCGGAGGCGGGCAATCTGATCCAACCT
>NZ_CALBEX010000130.1 GCF_937889215.1 uncultured Limnohabitans sp. | reverse complement strand
CTGGGCGGCCGTCCGCGACCGTACCGGGGTCTGCCGCAAACACGTCTGACACGTAATGGGTCGTTTGCGGATGGTTGGCTTCGTGCAAGCTGATGGCCTCTGGGTCGTGATTGATGGCCACATCGACGTGGCGACCAATGCCCAACTCAATGCCAGTTGAAGCGCCGCCGCCGCCAGCGAAAAGATCGACCACGATTTCATGGTGTAGGCCGAGGGTGAATTGGCTCGTCAGCATTTGGGCACCTCGTTCCACTCCCGGCCGTCCAGCATGCGGCCTGCGGCTTTTTTGCCAATCCAAGCTGTCTCTTGTTCACCCCCAACGGGATCAGCCTTTTGAGGATCGTCATGAAACGATCCATCTTTGCGCACGTAGGCCAAGCGCTTGTGAGGGATCATCGCCATCGCGTCATCACAAAAATCTGTGGCGAGCCATTCACCATGCTGCTTAAAGAAGAATGCAACTCCGGCGGCCTGGCACTGGTCGCGAAGGCTGCGCACCCAATCGGGATGCAGCGGTCGAGCGTTGGGGCCACTCTCTCCGCCGACAATGACCCAATGCAAACCCCCATCGGCAGGCTTGCGCAGTTCTATTTGTCGTTTGCCCTCATGGGTGCGGAAATTTCCCGTAGGCTCGCTGTAAATGTAGAACTGAAGATCAACCGGTCCAAGTAGCGGTTCCATGCTCAAGAACCGCTTCGCTGCCGGCACGCGCAGCAGCTTCGGAATGTCGCGGTCGGCTTCTTCCTGGTTGCAGATCGTGGCGCCAATCCAGACGTTCGGGTAAAGGCGCCCAAAGTCGAACGGCACCGGCAGCATGTTGGCCACGTTGCCGATTCGTTTAGTTAAGAGCAACCAATCTAGGTAAGGGGTCTGCTCAATCAGCGTGAACAAATCCTCGCGCCATTCCTGCGGCACCGAGTTGTCGAAAACATCGGCCAGGCTGGCGCAGAACACCCGGTACCGGACCCTTAGGCGCTCGGCCTCGGCATTCCACTTGAGTGGCAATTTCCAATTCGAATCACTGGAGCGGCGGCGCTCTGCACCCGGCCCCCACTGAACCAAGCCGCTGCGCTTGGCCCAGTCCTCGGCATAGCAGTGATCACAGGCGGGCGACACCTTCGTACAGCCGTACCAAGGGTTGAAGGTGAAGCCCTTTTCGCCGTTGGGGCCACGGGTCCACTCGATGGTGGTTTCAGCCACGACCCACCTCGATTCCCAGGGGGTAACGGACCGTAGCCTCGGCGATAGCAGCATCAAAAGCGGCCTCGGTAACCGGCCGCGCAGAAATAGCCTCAAGCGCATCGGTGATCTCGTCTTGGCTATCACTGATGACCACTGCCCGAATCCAGCGGTACATACTGGCTTGCAAGGCCTCGTTGGTGACGATAGGCTGGGCCGCCGCCGACTGCTCGGGGTAATGGCGGCGCAAGTAGTCCGCAAATGCGCTTTGCGTATGCGCGAGTTGGGCGGGGGTGAAAGGTCCCGCGGGCGTGCAATGCCCCGAGGCGGCGGCGTGATTCTGGTCCATTGGAAGTCCTTGTGCAGTGGTCATACACACAGTCTCCCAAGCAAAACCCCCAAGTCAAATTCGAACTGCTAAGCCAAAAGCGCAGCATTCACCTTTGGCCAGAAAATTCAGTGCAAGGGCTCGGTTTCGCGTTGCGTGGCGTCCATTGCGTCCAAGTCTGCAAGGGTGTTGTCGATGGTCTGCGCACTCAATGTGCCAACCTCCAAAAACGTGAAGCCCCCGTCTTCGCGCCAACCGCCCGTGTCGATGAAGTGCACGTTGCCCAGCACCACCGGCCGAACGATGGTTGAATGACCGACCACCAGGGCCACCAGCCCCTCTACTGCGCTGCTGTCGCCGCTCTTGATGCGGTCGCGGCTCCACATGGCGAACTCAGTCATGTCTTTTTGGAGATGCCGAGTTGTGCTTGGGTCCTCCATCGCGGCGACAAACACGCCCCAGTCGCCCATGGGGCAGTCCGCATGGATGATGCCCACCGGGCCGGCTGCTGTTTGCAGTTCGATGGCCAGCGGCAATTCGTCCAACGCATCGGAGAAGCGCAGGCGCTCAGGCTGGGTGTTGCCGATGTTCCAGGCGCCGCCATTTTGCGCATACAGCGAGACATCCATCGCGTTATCGGGATTCCCCCACCGCACAGCGCTGTGATC
The DNA here is from genome assembly GCF_937889215.1 of uncultured Limnohabitans sp. Classification (GTDB taxonomy): domain Bacteria; phylum Pseudomonadota; class Gammaproteobacteria; order Burkholderiales; family Burkholderiaceae_C; genus Limnohabitans_A. The sequence goes on along the minus strand of NZ_CALBEX010000130.1, from coordinate 3,387 downwards.
GTGATTGCCGCGCACCGACTTGAACCACGGCTGGGCCAGCCAATTGAGCACGTCATGAGACTCAGGGCCTCGGTCGACCAGGTCACCGGCGCAAAACAATCTGTCGCGGGACGGGTCGAAGCCGATGAACTCCATCGCCCGGCGCAAGCGCGAAAAATGGCCGTGGATGTCGCCGACGACAAAGTCGCGGCCCGTTGTGTTTTGGGGGTAGCGGTGGATTTGGTGTTTCATTTAAGACCTCAATTGGCGTTGGAGCCGTGCTCAATGGCTTGCTTGGGGCCCTGCGCCTCCATGGGCCGGTAAATCGATTCCCCGCTCGCGGCCTTGAGTCCCTGCATGGCAGCGGCATAGAACCCTGCCTCGGACCTCTTGGGCTCCCGCGTGGGCGCACTCTTGCCCGCCGCCTTCTGCTCAACATACTCGCCGATGGCAGCCTCAACCGGTTCGGGGTTGGCAAAGTCGGCCACGAGCTTGTCGATGCCCGCAACCCAGCCCTCGGCGAACGCGTCCCCGAGCCGTGTGGTCTTGGCGCGGCCACCACGAGCCTCACTCAAGCCGCGAAGCTCTTGCGGTAGCGTACCCACCCCAGCTTGGGCAGGAACACGCGGGCGTTGGCCTCATCGAGCTTAAACTGCTTGGGGTCGGGGTAACGAAAACCGTTGTTGTCGCCTTTGCGCTTAAAACGAGGAAAGCCCGATCGCTTGGCAAAGAAGTTGGTGTAAGCCCGCTCCAAATCTTTCAGCGTCTGCTGCAAGGGGTGCGCTGGGGCTGTGGCCAGCCACGCGGTCTCCGAGTCGTTGCGCCAATCCGTTAAAACCTTGCACAGCCCAGCGTAGCCAAGTTTTTTGTCGCCACGCTCATGGCGCTCCTTTTGCAATGCCAACGCCTTATTGAAGACAAACCTGCACGCACCAACGAATCGGCGCATCTGTCTGGCCTGCGCCCCATTGGGCATCAGCTCGAATTTGAAGGCTTGCAGGCGTTGCATGGTTGGTTTCTTTGGTAGAGAAATCATCATGCAATGAAGATGCACGGTGTCAAATGCGATTGACAGGGTTTCGACGAGCCCACTTGTGCGGGGACTCGGGGCATGCAAAGGACCGCTTCGCGGTCCGCGCTATCCTTCCCGGCCCTAAAGTGACCGGGCTTGTCGCGCATTTTGGTCAAATTTGAAGGCTCAAGCCTTCACAACGGTTTGCGAATGTTCTGGTTTAAAACCACTGTTTCGCGAAGTATTACCGGACTTTGGAGCAACCAGAAAAAGCCTTAATCGGTGTAGCTTTTGGTATAGGTATTTCCTGAAAAAACCCCGGTTTTCATAGAGCGGGCATGTCCTACCATTGAACGACACCCGCCAAGCTGCGTAGTTTACTTGAGGATATCGCCCATGCAGAGGTATTTGATTTCCACATAGTCGTCCATGCCGTGGTGCGAGCCTTCTCGGCCCAGGCCCGACTGCTTGACGCCACCAAAAGGCACATGTTCGGTGGCCAAAATGCCCACGTTGATGCCGACCATGCCGTACTCCAACGCTTCGCTGACGCGGAAGATGCGCCCCACATCGCGGCTGTAGAAGTAACTGGCCAGGCCAAACTCGGTGTTATTGGCCGCGTCAATGGCTTCTTGCTCGGTCTTGAATTTGAAGATCGGCGCAAACGGGCCAAAGGTTTCTTCTTTGGCGCAAACCATGTCGGCGCTGGCATCGGCGATCACGGTGGGCTCAAAAAACTGGCCGTCCAGGCGCTTGCCGCCGGTGAGCACGCGACCGCCCTTGGCGATGGCGTCATTCACATGGCGTTCGACCTTGTCAAGGGCCGAGGGCTCGATCAGTGGGCCTTGGTTCACGCCGTCGGCAAAACCGTTGCCCACTTTGGCCGTTTTGACTTTGGCCGCGAACTTGGTGGCGAATTCTTCGTACACCGATTCCTGCACATAAAAACGGTTGGTGCACACGCACGTCTGACCGGCGTTGCGGTATTTGCTGGCGAACGCGCCTTCCACAGCGCTGTCGATGTCGGCGTCTTCAAACACGATGAAGGGCGCGTTACCGCCGAGCTCCAGCGACATTTTTTTGACGGTGGGGGCCGACTGCGCCATCAAAATGCGGCCCACTTCGGTCGAGCCTGTGAAGCTGATGTGGCGCACCACATCGCTGGCGCACAGCACCTTGCCAATGGCCACACTTTGCGGGCCATCGGCGGTGATGATGTTGAACACCCCGGCCGGGATGCCAGCGCGAATGGCCAATTCGGCGGCGGCCAGCGCGGTGAGTGGGGTTTGCTCGGCGGGTTTGATGACTACGGTGCAACCTGCCGCCAAGGCCGGGGCCACTTTGCGGGTGATCATGGCCAGCGGAAAGTTCCATGGCGTGATGGCCGCACACACGCCAATGGGTTGCTTGAGCACCAAGAGGCGGCGGTTGTTGTCGAACTGGGGCAGGGTCTCGCCGTTCACGCGCTTGGCTTCTTCGGCAAACCACTCCACAAAACTCGCGCCATAGGCCACCTCGCCACGCGACTCGGCAATGGGTTTGCCGTTTTCTGCGGTCATTAGGCGTGCCAAGTCTTCGGTGTTGGCGATCAGCAGGTCAAACCACTTGCGCAAAATGATGCTGCGCTCTTTGGCGGTTTTGGTTTTCCAGGGGCCCCAGGCGGCGTTGGCGGCGGCAATGGCGGCTTCTGCTTCGGCCGTACCGAGGTTGGCCACGCTGGCCAAGTGACCACCCGTGGCCGGGTCGGTCACCTCAAAACGCTGACTGCCTGAGACCCACTGCCCGTTGATCAGAGCGTCGGTTTTGAGCAAAGTGGGGTCGTTGAGCAGGGCGAGGGGCGATGTTTTCATGTCCATGAAGTTCTCCAAAAGGTGTCAGTTGAGAAGTTTGTACCTGACAATTTTCACAGCTTAGCCCTTGGAGGACGTCTTGACTGTCACAAAAGTCGCAAAACCTTGCGTATGGGCTTCGTGTGAGCCCAGAACGGGCTGGAGCCAAATCTATAATGTTTTGTTGCATTGAAAGCATAAAACACCATGAGCCAAGCCTCCATTTCCGTCTCAGACATCCGCAAGACCTTTTTGGACTTTTTTGAGTCCAAAGGGCACACCGTGGTGGCGTCCAGCCCCTTGGTGCCGGGCAACGACCCGACTTTGATGTTCACCAACTCGGGCATGGTCCAGTTCAAAGACGTGTTTTTGGGCTCCGACAAGCGCAGTTATGTACGCGCTGCATCTGTGCAAGCCTGTTTGCGGGCCGGTGGCAAACACAACGACTTGGAAAACGTGGGTTACACCGCCCGCCACCACACCTTCTTTGAGATGATGGGCAACTGGTCGTTTGGCGACTACTTCAAGCGCGAATCGCTGCAGTGGGCGTGGGAGCTGCTGACCCAG
>NZ_CALBEX010000129.1 GCF_937889215.1 uncultured Limnohabitans sp. | reverse complement strand
CACCAAAGTCTACTTTTCAGTGTTTTCTGACCCGACTGCAGAAAACCCTTGGTACGGGTTGCGTGCAATGCGCAATCGTCCGCCAACGCTGGTAGTGGCCAGCCGCCAAGACCGTTGAGAGAGTGCAACAGCTCGCTCAACAATCAGTTCTGAAAGATCAAGCCCGGAGATCTCATGGCCTATTCATACACCGAACGCAAGCGAATCCGCAAAAGTTTCGGCAGCCGCGAAAGCGTGCTCGAAGTTCCATACCTGCTGCAAATGCAAAAAGACGCTTACACGTCCTTCTTGCAAGCCGGTGTGGTTTCATCCAAACGTACGCACGAAGGCCTGCAAGCTGCCTTTGAATCGGCCTTCCCGATCGTGTCTCACAATGGCTTTGTGGAGATGAAATTCGTCGAGTACAACCTGGCCAAGCCAGCGTTCGACGTTCGTGAGTGCCAGACCCGTGGGCTGACATTCTCTTCGGCTGTGCGCGCACGCGTACAACTCATCATTTACGACCGCGATTCCTCGACCTCACAAAACAAGGTGGTCAAGGAAGTGAAAGAGCAAGAAGTCTACATGGGCGAAGTGCCCTTGATGACCCACAAAGGCTCTTTCATCATCAACGGCACCGAGCGCGTGATCGTGTCTCAGTTGCACCGTTCGCCAGGCGTTTTCTTCGAGCATGACAAGGGCAAGACCCACAGCTCGGGCAAATTGCTGTTCAGCGCACGCATCATCCCTTACCGCGGCTCTTGGCTCGACTTCGAATTCGACCCCAAAGACATCTTGTATTTCCGTGTCGATCGTCGCCGCAAGATGCCCGTCTCGATTCTGCTCAAAGCCATTGGCCTGAACCCCGAGTCGATCCTGGCGAACTTCTTCGTGAACGACAATTTCCGCCTGATGGACAGTGGCGCACAAATGGAATTTGTGGCCGAGCGTCTGCGCGGCGAGGTGGCCCGTTTTGACATCACCGACAAGTCCGGCAAAGTCGTGGTGGCCAAGGACAAGCGCATCACCGTGCGCCACACCCGCGAGTTGGAGCAATCTGGCACCACGCACATCAGCGTGCCTGAGGACTACCTGTTGGGTCGCGTGGTGGCACGCAGCATTGTGGAAGCCGATACAGGCGAGATCATTGCCAAGGCCAACGAAGAGTTGACCGAAACCTTGTTGAAAAAGCTGCGCACTTCGGGCATCCAAGATTTGCCTTGCATCTATACGAACGAATTGGACCAGGGTGCGTACATCTCGCAAACCCTGCGCATCGACGAGACCGTGGACGAATTCGCCGCACGCGTGGCCATCTACCGCATGATGCGCCCAGGCGAGCCGCCAACCGAAGACGCGGTGCAAGCCTTGTTCCAGCGCTTGTTCTACAACCCCGACACCTACGATTTGTCGCGCGTGGGTCGCATGAAGTTCAACGCCCGTGTCGGTCGCAGTGAATCCACTGGCCCCATGGTGTTGACCAACGAAGACATCTTGGCCGTGGTCAAGATCTTGGTCGACTTGCGCAACGGCAATGGCGAAGTCGATGACATCGACCACTTGGGTAACCGCCGCGTGCGTTGCGTGGGTGAGTTGGCCGAGAACCAATACCGTACCGGCTTGGCGCGTATCGAAAAAGCCGTGAAAGAGCGTTTGGGCCAGGCCGAGCAAGAGCCGCTCATGCCGCACGACCTGATCAACTCCAAGCCGATTTCTGCGGCCTTGAAAGAGTTCTTCGGTGCATCGCAGTTGTCGCAGTTCATGGACCAGACCAACCCGCTGGCCGAGATCACCCACAAGCGCCGTGTTTCGGCCCTTGGCCCTGGTGGTTTGACCCGAGAGCGTGCTGGCTTCGAAGTGCGTGACGTGCACGTGACCCATTACGGTCGTGTTTGCCCGATCGAGACACCTGAAGGTCCAAACATTGGCTTGATCAACTCGTTGGCTTTGTACGCCCGCCTGAACGAGTACGGTTTCATCGAAACCCCGTACCGCCGTGTGGTCGAAGGCAAAGTGACAATGGACATCGATTATCTGTCGGCCATCGAAGAAGGCAAATATGTCATCGCCCAGGCCAATGCCACATTGGACAAAGACGGCAAGCTGACCGGTGACTTGGTATCTGCCCGTGAAAAGGGTGAATCCATTTTGTGTGGTGCCGAGCGCATTCAGTACATGGACGTGTCTCCAGCGCAGATCGTGTCGGTAGCGGCCTCTTTGGTGCCGTTCTTGGAGCACGATGACGCCAACCGCGCTTTGATGGGTGCCAACATGTCGCGTCAGGCCGTGCCTGTGCTGCGCCCTGAAAAGCCCATGGTCGGTACCGGTATCGAGCGCGTCGCAGCGGTCGACTCGGGCACCGTGGTGACCGCCACCCGTGGCGGTATCGTGGACTACGTTGACGCGACCCGCATCGTGATCCGCGTGAACGACGCAGAAGCTTTGGCCGGCGAAGTGGGTGTGGACATCTACAACCTGATCAAGTACCAGCGTTCCAACCAGAACACCAACATCCACCAGCGTCCCATCGTTAAGCGTGGCGACAAGCTGGCCAAGGGTGACGTGATCGCCGACGGCGCATCCACCGACCTGGGCGAAATCGCCATCGGTCAGAACATGCTGATCGCCTTCATGCCCTGGAACGGCTACAACTTCGAAGATTCGATCTTGATCTCTGAGCGTGTGGTGTCAGAAGACCGCTACACCTCGATCCACATCGAAGAACTCGTGGTCATGGCCCGCGACACCAAGTTGGGTGCCGAAGAAATTTCGCGCGACATCCCCAACCTGTCCGAGCAACAACTGGGCCGTTTGGACGATTCCGGCATCATCTACGTGGGCGCAGAAGTGCAACCCGGTGATGTGTTGGTGGGCAAGGTCACACCCAAGGGCGAGACCACCCTCACGCCTGAAGAAAAATTGCTGCGCGCCATCTTCGGCGAAAAAGCCAGCGATGTGAAAGACACTTCGCTGCGCGTGGATCAGGGTTCACAAGGCACTGTGATCGACGTGCAGGTCTTCACCCGTGAAGGCATCGTGCGCGACAAGCGCGCCCAGCAGATCATCGACGACGAACTCAAGCGTTTCCGCCTGGATCTGAACGACCAGCTGCGCATTGTGGAAGCCGACGCGTTTGACCGTATCGAGAAGTTGCTGGTGGGCCGCGTGGCCAACGGTGGCCCGCAAAAGCTGGCCAAAGGCACCAAGCTCGACAAGGCGTACATGGAATCCGTGGACAAGTTCCATTGGTTCGATATTCGCCCGGCTGAAGACGACGTAGCCATGCAACTCGAGTCCATCAAGAACTCGCTGGAGCAAACCCGTCACAGTTTCGACTTGTCTTTTGAAGAAAAGCGCAAGAAGCTCACCCAGGGCGATGAATTGCCAGCGGGCGTGCTCAAGATGGTCAAGGTCTATCTGGCCGTCAAGCGCCGCTTGCAGCCTGGTGACAAGATGGCCGGTCGCCACGGCAACAAGGGTGTGGTCTCCAAGATCGTGCCCGTCGAAGACATGCCTTTCATGGCCGACGGCACACCCGCCGATATCGTGTTGAACCCCTTGGGCGTTCCCTCACGTATGAACGTGGGTCAGGTGTTGGAAGTCCACTTGGGCTGGGCCGGCAAAGGCATTGGCCAACGCATTGGCAACATGCTGCAAGCCGAAACGCAACGCATGGAAAAGATTGCCGACCTGCGCAAGCTGTTCGAGCAGCTCTACAACAGCATGGGCCGCAAGGAAGACTTGTCGCAGCTGAGCGATGACGAAGTGTTGGACATGGCTAGCAACCTGAAAGAGGGTTTCCCATTCGCCACGCCCGTGTTCGACGGAGCTGCTGAAGAAGAAATTCGCGCCATGTTGCATTTGGCTTACCCGGAAGACTTGGCCAAAGCCAAGGGTCTGACAGCCACACGCACACAAGCGAATTTGTTTGACGGGCGCACAGGCGATGCTTTCGACCGTCCGACCACCATTGGCTACATGCACTTCTTGAAGCTGCACCACTTGGTGGACGACAAGATGCACGCCCGCTCAACCGGTCCTTACAGCTTGGTCACGCAGCAGCCGCTGGGTGGTAAAGCCCAGTTCGGTGGTCAGCGTTTCGGTGAGATGGAAGTGTGGGCCTTGGAAGCGTATGGCGCCTCTTACGTTCTGCAAGAGATGCTCACCGTGAAGTCAGATGACGTGCAAGGCCGTACCAAGGTGTACGAGAGCATCGTCAAGGGCGAACACTCCATCGAGGCGGGCATGCCCGAATCGTTCAACGTGCTGGTCAAGGAAATCCGTTCGCTGGGCCTTGATATCGAGCTCGAGCGTTCTTAATTCACAGGCAAAGGATTTAAACCATGAAATCACTACTCGACCTGTTCAAGCAGTTCACGCCCGATGACCACTTCGATGCCATCCGCATCGGCCTGGCATCGCCCGAGAAGATCCGTTCGTGGTCTTTCGGTGAAGTGAAAAAGCCGGAAACCATCAACTACCGCACCTTCAAGCCCGAACGCGATGGTCTGTTTTGCGCCAAAATTTTTGGCCCCATTAAAGACTACGAATGCTTGTGCGGCAAGTACAAGCGTCTTAAGCACCGCGGCGTGATCTGCGAAAAGTGCGGCGTTGAAGTCACACAAACCAAAGTGCGTCGCGAGCGCATGGGCCACATCGATCTGGCCGCGCCTTGCGCCCACATCTGGTTCTTGAAGTCATTGCCATCGCGTTTGGGCTTGGTGCTCGACATGACACTGCGCGACATCGAACGCGTGCTGTACTTTGAAGCCTATGTGGTGACCGATCCCGGCATGACCCCGCTGAAAAAGTTCGGCATCATGACCGAAGACGATTACGACGCCAAAGTCACCGAATACGGTGACGAGTTCGTGGCCAAGATGGGTGCCGAAGGCATCAAAGAATTGCTGCAGAGCATTGACATCGAAAGTGAAATCGAGCGCCTGCGTGGTGACTTGACCGGCTCCGAGCTCAAGGTCAAGAAAAATTCCAAGCGCTTGAAAGTGCTGGAAGCCTTCAAGAAATCGGGCATCAAGCCCGAGTGGATGGTGCTCGAAGTGCTGCCCGTGCTGCCACCGGACCTGCGTCCGCTGGTGCCACTGGATGGCGGCCGCTTCGCGACCTCTGACCTGAACGACCTGTACCGCCGCGTCATCAACCGCAACAGCCGTCTGCGCCGTTTGCTGGAACTGAAAGCACCTGAAATCATTGCCCGCAACGAAAAGCGGATGCTGCAAGAAGCCGTGGACAGCTTGCTGGACAACGGCCGCCGTGGCAAGGCCATGACTGGCGCCAACAAGCGCGCGCTGAAGTCTTTGGCCGACATGATCAAAGGCAAGAGCGGTCGTTTCCGTCAGAACTTGCTGGGCAAGCGCGTCGACTACTCCGGCCGTTCTGTGATCACCGTGGGCCCAACACTCAAACTGCACCAGTGCGGCTTACCCAAGTTGATGGCCATTGAGTTGTTCAAGCCCTTCATCTTTGCGCGTCTCGAAGCCATGGGCATCGCGACCACCATCAAGGCCGCCAAGAAAGAAGTTGAAGCCGGCACGCCAGTGGTCTGGGACATCTTGGAAGAGGT
>NZ_CALBEX010000128.1 GCF_937889215.1 uncultured Limnohabitans sp. | reverse complement strand
GCTCAGCCCGCGTCGCAAGACCCCATTCTTTTTTGTGGCGACACGCTGTTTTCGGGTGGCTGCGGCCGCTTGTTTGAAGGCACACCGGCCCAAATGCTCGACTCATTAGACCGTCTGTCGGCCTTGCCAGATGCGACCCGGGTGTGCTGCGCCCATGAATACACGCTGTCCAACCTGAAGTTTGCCCTGGCCGTTGAGCCCGGCAACAAGGCCCTGCAAGCTTACGCCGCCTTGTGCACACGGCTTCGAAGCCAATCCCTGCCGACCTTGCCCGTGGCCTTGCAAACCGAGCGCGCCATCAACCCTTTTTTACGAAGCCGACAAGCCGCTGTGGCCACCGCTGTGCAACAGCACGACCCCCATGCCGAGGGTGACATTGCCACCTTTGCCGCCCTTCGCCAATGGAAAAACGACTTCCGATGAACCTGACCTCCTTTGCCAAAGCCTCTTGCGTTCGCCCCAGCTGGGTTTTGTTGCTGGCTTTGTTCATGTCGGGCTGTGCCACCCAGCTCCAGACATCCGAAGGCGCTCAGCCTGCCCTGACCACCGCTTCAAGTGCGACAGTTGAGACCATTGCGGCACCCACACAAACCCAGCCCACCCCGGTCATCACCGCCCCCATCGCTGAAGCAGCCCCGCCAGTGGCTGCCATCAACATGGAACGGCCCGTTGAGCTCAGCCCCAACGCCACCTTGGGCATTCAAGCTGAAATCGACATCTGGGAGCGCATCCGCCGCGGCTTTGCCATGCCTGACCTGGACAACGACTTGGTGCGCAACCGCGAGCAGTGGTATGCCAGCCGGCCCGACTACATGCTGCGCATGACGGAGCGCTCACGGCCTTACCTGTTCCACATCGTTGAAGAATTAGAGCGGCGCAACATGCCCACCGAGTTGGCCTTGCTGCCTTTCATCGAGTCGGCCTTCAACCCACAAGCTGTGTCCAGTGCCAAGGCTGCAGGCATGTGGCAATTCATGCCCGCCACCGGCAAGTATTTCGATCTGAAACAAAACCTGTTCAGGGACGAGCGTCGCGATGTGTTGGAGTCCACCCGGGCTGCGCTCGATTACCTGCAAAAACTTCACACGATGTTTGGCGACTGGCACCTGGCCTTGGCCGCGTACAACTGGGGAGAAGGCAGCGTAGGCCGTGCACTGGCGCGCAACAAAGCGCAAGGCAAGCCGCTGACGTACACCGACCTGCGCATGCCCGACGAAACACGCTACTACGTGCCCAAACTGCAAGCGGTCAAAAACATCGTGGCCCAGCCCGATGCGTTCAGTACCGCACTGCCCCTGATCCAGAACCACCCTTACTTCAAGAGCGTGGCCATTGAGCGCGACATCGATGTGGCCGTGGCCGCCAAACTGGCCAACGTGAGTCTGGAAGACTTCAAGACCCTGAACCCAGCCATGAACCGCCCCGTCATTTTGGCGGCCGGCACGCCGCAGATTTTATTGCCCTGGGACAATGCCACGGTTTTTGAAAACAACCTGCAAGCGCGCCCCGATCGCCGTCTGTCGAGCTGGACGGCATGGCAAGCACCGCGCACCATGAAAGCCGAAGATGTGGCCAAACAGGTCGGCATGCCTGTGCAACAACTGCGCTCAGTCAACGGCATTCCCGCTAGGATGCTGGTCCGAGCCGGCTCCACCTTGTTGGTGCCCCGCCAAGGCCACATGAACAACGATGTGAGTGAACACTTGGCCGACAATGGCCATTTGCTCTTGGCCCCAGAAGTTCGATTGCGGAAAATTTTCATCAAGGTCCGCAAGAACGACAGCTTGGCAAGCTTGGCCTCGCACCACGGGGTCACCACCGCCAACCTGGCCACTTGGAACAAGCTCCAACCCAACGCACGCATGCGCGCGGGCCAAAAACTGGCCGTCTATGTGCCCGCCAAAAGCACCCGCAGCGTCAGCAAATCCAACCCGCGTCGTGTGAGCAAGGTCCGGGCCAAAGCCAGCCAGAAAACCAGCCCTAAAACCAGCAGCTCTAAGTCCAGGCCCGTGGCCCAACGGTGACTCGCCTGTTCAGCCCAAGACCCGCCCTCGAAACGCTTGGGCGTTTTGGGCAAAGACATTGGTAAAGGTTCGGGCGGTGATCAGGGGCTGGCGCACAGAAGAACCCTTCAATCGGGCATAGGCCCGCCACGCATTGTCCACCTCTTCGCCCCTGACCAGCCCATCCACGGCATAAGACTCGCGCAAGCCTTGGAAGGCCCCCAAATATACGGCGCGGTCGCCCATCCAGTGACTGGCCGGCACGGTTTTCAATATATCGGTCAGTCCTGCTGTTTGAAGCCACTTCAGGGCATGGACCACGGCATCGCTGAGGGCTTGCACACGTTGAGGGTGGCGTTGCAAAAAATCTGCATGCGCAAACAAACTTGCGCCCGGCACAGCCCCCCCATCAATTGCCGCGTCCCTTTGAGCGTGCGGGCATCGCCCAACAAACGGATTTCGTTTTTTTGTTCCAGCCAATGCATGACCGGGTCGGGGTTGCACAAAGCGTCGATGCGGG
>NZ_CALBEX010000127.1 GCF_937889215.1 uncultured Limnohabitans sp. | reverse complement strand
AGGCCTTCGTTCAAAAAGCGCACGGCGGTGGCAAATTCTGCATGGAAGCGGAAGGTGCCGCGCAGGTCCACTTCTTTGGCCACCAATTGCGTCATGGGCAGGCTGATGTCGCCACCCATGCCCACGGTGATCAACACGCCACGCGGCACGATGGTGTCCAGGCCCACGCGCAATGCGGCTTCGCTGCCCGAGGCTTCGAAAACCGCGTCAAACTGGCCTTTGTCCACTTTGTATTTGTCCAGCGCTTCCGGCTGGGTCTTGAGGTTGATGGTCTCGTCCGCGCCCATCTCTTTGGCGCACTTCAGCGGCAAATCGGCAATGTCGGCCGCCACGATGCGCGCGGCACCAGCGCGGCGCAAAGCGCCAATCAGCAGCGAGCCAATCGGGCCGCAACCTGTGACCAAGACCTGCTTGCCCAGCACACTGCCTGCGCGTTGAATGGCGTGCAAGCCCACCGACAAAGGTTCGGCCAGTGCGGCTTCAGACAGGCTCAGGTGGTCGGCAATCGGGTGGGCTTGGTAACCCTCGATGATGATTTGCTCGGAAAACGCGCCTTGGACATGAGGGAAGGGCATGGCACTGCCGTAAAAGCGCATGTTCAGGCAATGGTTGTGCTGGCCTGCTTGGCAAAAGCGGCAGTGGCCGCAAGGGCGCGAGGGCGAAATGGCGATGCGCTGGCCCTGGGGCACACCGCTCACACCCGAGCCCACACCCTCGACCACGCCCGAGACCTCGTGCCCCAGTGCAATGGGTTGCTTGATGCGCACGGTACCAAAGCCGCCGTGCTGGTAGTAATGCAAGTCCGAGCCGCAAATGCCGCCATAGGCCACATTCACGCGCAATTGGTTTTCGCCCAAAGCGGGCAGTTCGGTGTGTTCGATGCGCAGGTCTTTGGCCGAATGGCAGACAACGGATTTCATAGGTTGTTTCCTTACAAGCGGTGTTCAAAGGGTGGCGGTCACGCCGCCGTCCACATACAAAATATGACCGTTCACAAAGCGTGAGGCGTCGCTGGCCAAAAAGACCACCGCGCCGCCCAGGTCTTGCACATCGCCCCAGCGGCGGCTGGGCGTGCGGCCCACCAGCCAACTGCTGAAAGTGGGGTCGTCCACGAGCTTTTGGTTCAGCTCGGTCTTGAAGTAGCCCGGACCAATGCCGTTGACGTTGATGCCAAACTGGCCCCAGTCGATCGCCATGCCCTTGGTCAGCATCTTCACCGCGCCTTTGGTGGCGGTGTAGGGCGCGATGCCGGGGCGGCCCAGCTCGCTTTGCACCGAGCAGATGTTGATGATCTTGCCGCGCCCACGCGGAATCATTTTTTTGGCCACCGCCTGGCCCACGTAATACACGCTGTCCAGGTTGGTTTTCATGATCGTGTGCCAATCGGCGTCTTGGTACTCATGCAACGGACCGCGAATCTGCATGCCCGCGTTGTTGACCAAGATGTCAATCGGGCCTTCGGTCTCGATCAGGTCCACCGCCGCACGCACGCTGTCGGACTCGGTCACATCGAACACGGCGCTACTGGCCGACCAGCCCTCGGCTTGCAGGGCCTGTTGCGCCGCAGTGACTTTACTGGCGGTGCGGCCGTTCAAGATGACATGGGCTCCGGCTTGCGCCAGCGCCTGGGCCAGCGCCAGGCCAATGCCGGCGGAGGAGCCGGTGATCAGGGCGCGACGGCCCTTGAGTTGAAAGCTGTCCAGAACGTTCATGGCGAAATGTGGGGGGTCAATGGCGCATCAATCGGTGGGCAGCGCGTATTCTTCGGCACTGAAGACGGTGTGGAACACGGTGCCATCGAACATGGCGATCATGTCTTTGGAGACTTCCTTGCTTTGCATGCGCACTTCAGATGCCAAGGCGATCTCGATCGCCTCGCGGCTGGGGTAGCGCACGGCCAGCACCATGCCAAAGTGCGGGTCCTGGGTGTCGCTTTCAACTTGGCGAAGCACGCGCACTTCTTGGGCCCCCGGAAAGCGGGTCCACAAAGGCACCAGGTTGTCGCGGATGTAGCGGTTGAATGTGTCTTCGAGCCCCGGTTTGACCTGGCCCTGAAAAAATGCGCAACGGATGAACATGCTAGTCCTTGTGTCAAAAAATCAAACAGGGTTGTGCAGCGCCAAGCGGCTGCGGTGCTCTTGCAGGGCGGCCAGAGCCTGCTCGACCAGAACCTCAACCGGCTCGGTGATGTTCAGGGTGATCACGTCGGTTTCTTCAGGGCCGGGTGTCTCCAGTGTCTGGAACTGGCTGTCGAGCAAGCCGGCCTGCATGTAATGGCCGACGCGTTGGCGCATGCGCTGCGCGATCAGCTCGAAATCGCCTTTGAGGAACAAAAAACAGACTTCGCCTGCGCAGGCACGGATGCGGTCGCGGTAGGCGTGGCGCAGTGCCGAGCAGGCGACCACAAGACAAGCGCCTTCGTCAGGGCTACCTGCCAAGTGGCCGCCAATTCGGTCCAGCCAAGGCCAGCGGTCGATGTCTTGAAGGGCAATGCCGGACCGCATCTTGGCCACGCTTTCGGGCAGGTGCAGGTCATCCCCATCGAGCATGTCCAGGCCCAGGTGCTGGGCCAAGGCCTGCGACACGGTGGATTTGCCGCAGCCCGAGACCCCCATGACGATGA
>NZ_CALBEX010000126.1 GCF_937889215.1 uncultured Limnohabitans sp. | reverse complement strand
CCTGCTGCCCTGAGGCCAGCCACTTGCGCCCGGGCACGATCCAACGCACCGTCGGGGATGCGCGAACGGTCGTTGGATCAACCCAAAATAGTCGCCTTCTGCATCCGCAGCAATCCACACAGTACAAAGGTGTTTGCCCAACAGTAGACCACCGCCGTGTGCCACGCCGACGGTCTGCGCAGCCCGGCCGAGACCGCGTTCTTGCAGCGCCCCAAATCCGACCTGCAACTGGGCAGAGCCAAACCTGAAAGCACAGCGCACACCCACGCCTTGGCTCAAGCCGCTTATGCCGAGGAAGCCGCTGCGCACACCGTCGACATCGCGGCCATCGACTGCCAGAGAATTTTCAAATGCAAACCGATCGCCCGAGGACTCGGGTGCGTACACGCCCACTCAGTCTCAGTCAAGCGCACCGGGCGCGCAAGCCAGCTGAGGGGGCAATCGTTTTTCCTCGGCAGCGCCCATGTCGCGCACCTGCCTTCCTTTGGCCGTCCAGCCGATGAGCAAGACACGTTGACCGTTGGCAGACAGCGCCAAAATGCTGGGGCGACCCGAGCAATCAACGATGCGGCTGTGCACCGTCTCCTGGCCAATTTGTTGGTTGGTCACGCCCGCCAAATGCGCCACTTGCACCAAGCGATCGCCCTGCAGACGCACCAGCCGCAGCACTTTGTCCAGGTGGGGTTTTTCGACATACGCCACCAAAGGGACGCCATTGACATGAAAATCGGCCACCCCGATCGGAGCCAGCCAGCGAAAGCGCTGACCAATGAAGTCCGATTGAGCGGCACGCACCAAGCCACCGTCCTTCAAAGCCCAAAGCGCCAAGCGAGCCCCTTGCTCCTGGTCACTTTCCACCACCAAAATTTCAGAGCGGCCGCCGCCGTCCATGTCCACCAAGCGCGGCGCAAAGTCCTCAAACACCAGGGCTTCGGGCAATCGCGCACGTAAATGCTGGGCCTGCGAGGGACAGGTTTTGCAGTTGGCCCACGACACCACCAAATCCGTGTGCGCGCTAAGCGCGCCCATGATGTTGTGGGGGTAGCGCTGGGTTGGCTCTGCAAAACGGGCCTCCAAAACAATGGCCTCATCCGCTGCATGCGCGGCGCCACCCAAAGTCAAGCAAACCACCCCCAAAATAACGGCCCATTTCATGAC
>NZ_CALBEX010000125.1 GCF_937889215.1 uncultured Limnohabitans sp. | reverse complement strand
CCGAAAGCCAAGTGCTGGCCCGTGCTGTCAAATGGCACAGTGAGCACCGCGTGCTGATCAACGGTCACAAGACCGTGATTTTCAAATAACAGGCCAGCACCATGTCGGTCCACTCGCGCATTCCCCCCATTCAATGCCTGCTCACCTTCGAGGCACTGGCCCGCTTGCGCAGCGTGACCCAAGCAGCCGAAGAGCTGTGTGTGACGCCCAGCGCCGTGAGCCACCGCGTCAAGCAGCTCGAGCAAATCATTGGCACCAAACTTTTTGGCCGGGCCGATTTTTCGCTCACCACCGAAGGCATCGAATACCTGGCACATGTGCGCGAGGGCCTGGTGTCGCTGCAACGCTTTCCCAGCGCCAGCAACACACCGGGTCGGCGCAAGCTGCGCTTGGCGGTCACCCCCACCTTTGCGCGCTCGGTGTTGATGCCGCGCTTGAAAAATTTCCTAGATGCCTACCCCGAAATCGACATCACGCTGCAAGTGAGCATTCCCCTGCTCGATGTGGTGGCCGAAGACGCCGACCTGACGGTGCGCTTTGGCACCGGTCGCTACTCGGATGTGGAGCATGTGTGTTTGGCCAAGGACGATGTGACGCCACTGGCATCACCGGCTTGGCTGCGCGAGAACGGCCCGTTTGCCAGCGTTGAAGACCTGCAAGGCGTGGCACTCTTGCGCAGCCCGCTGGAGCCTTGGCGCACCTGGTTTGCCGCGCACGACCTGGACTGGCCAGAACCCACCGACGGCTCGTCGTTCAACGACATCGGCTTGATGTGTGACGCCGCAGCCCAAGGCCTGGGCGTGGGCCTGATCCGCACCAAACTGGGCGCACCATGGCTTGAAAATGGCCAACTGGTGCGCTTGTTTGAACGCAGCGTGCCCAGCCCCCATGCACACTACCTGTGCTGGCGCACGGGCGCCATGGAGCGCTGGGAATGCGCGGCCTTTGCCGACTGGCTCAAGAAGGCGCTGGCTTGAAGGCTAACGTCTCATGATTCAGCCCAGTGAAGTCTTCAGCTTGAGGCTTGCTGTGCCTCTTTTGTAAGTCGGTGCCTTCAGGTCCGACGTGAGGCAGGTGGACCACAACCCTTTGATGATGTCACTCTGCAGGCGGATGAAACGTCGGACCACAAAAGTCCGACCCGGAAGAATGACAGTCATTCACTTCATCCACTCCATCATCGTGGAGCCGAATCGTCAGCATAATCAGTCCCTGGGCGGCACCATGGCGGCAATGATGTCCGTCATGGTCACAACACCGAGGTGCTTGCCTTTGGTGTTGGTCACGTTGGCCGACTCTTTGCCTTCGGCGCTGAGCAGTCGTGCCACTTCTTCGATCACCAACTGCGAGTCCACGGTGGGCCCCTCGGTGGCTGGCCCTGCTTGCAGCAAGGTTCGGCAACGGATCACCCGGCCGCGGTTGACTTCGCGCACAAAGCTCTTGATGTAATCGTCGGCGGGTTTGAGCAAAATCTCTTGCCCGGTGCCTTGTTGCACCACTTCTCCGTCGCGCAAGATGGCAATGCGGTCGCCCAGGCGCAGCGCTTCATCCAAGTCGTGCGTGATGAACACAATGGTCTTGCCCAAGTCCTGTTGCAAGTCGAGCAAGACACTTTGCATGTCACTGCGGATGAGCGGGTCCAGTGCAGAAAACGCTTCGTCCATCAGCAAAATCGGGGCGTCGTTGGTCAAGGCGCGGGCCAGGCCCACGCGCTGCTGCATGCCGCCCGACAACTGGTTGGGGTAATGGGTTTCATAGCCCTTGAGGCCCACGCGCTCGATCCAACTCAGCGCTTGCGCTTGGCGAGTGGCTTTGCGGATGCCCTGAATGCGCAGTCCGTATTCCACGTTCTCTTGCACCGTCAGGTGCGGAAACAACGCGAACTTCTGAAACACCATGGCCGCCTGCTTACGCCTGAACGTCCTCAGTTTGGATGGCCGCATCTTCAGCACGTCTTGCTCACCCACCCAGACCTCACCGGCTGTCGGCTCGATCAAGCGGTTGATGTGTCGGATCAAGGTGCTTTTGCCCGAACCCGACAAACCCATCACCACCTGAATTTGTCCAGGGGCAATGCTCAGGTTCACATCGCGCAAGCCCAGCACATGGCCGTGCACATCGCGCAATTCGTCTTTGCCCATGCCTTGCTCGACCAGTGCCATGCACTTTTCTGGCGTTGGGCCAAAGATTTTGTAGAGATGGCGTATCTCAATGCCCAAGGCTTCAGCCATGCTGCATCTCCCTGTGCTTTTGCAGACGCTGGCCATAGGCCTGCGACAAGCGGTCAAACAAGATGGCGATCACCACAATGGCCAAACCATTGAGCAAGCCCATGGCAAAGTATTGGTTGGTGATGGCGCGTAACACGGGTTGCCCCAGGCCTTGCACACCAATCATCGACGCCACCACCACCATGGACAGTGCCAACATGATGGTCTGGTTCACACCCGCCATGATGGTGGGCAGAGCCAATGGCAATTGCACTTGCAACAATTTTTGCCAACGCGCAGAACCATAGGCATCGGCCGCCTCCAGCAGTTCGGCGCTGACCATGCGAATGCCCAAGTTGGTGAAACGGATCATGGGCGGCACGGCGTAAATCACCACCGCAATCAGGCCCGGAACGCGCCCGATCCCCAGCAGCATCACCACTGGAATCAGGTACACAAAACTGGGTAAGGTTTGCATCACGTCCAGCACCGGGTTGACGGTGCTTTGCACGCGGTTGGAATAACTCATCCAGATGCC